>NZ_JAJNIF010000006.1:0-129461 GCF_022386595.1 Mammaliicoccus sp. G-M28 | reverse complement strand
TTGGTTAAGCCAATCACTCTTTGAAGTACTATAAGTACTCAATTATTGGAATTAACGTTGACATATTGTCATTCAGTTTTCAATGTTCATTTTAACCGCTACAAGAAAAAATTATACCAGTTATTAAATATCAATGCAAGTATTATTTTTAAAAAATAATACTTTGTTTTTTCGAATCAACCAATCTTATCAAGATGTCTTTTTCGAATCAATCAACTTGCATAATTTATATTACATTGTTATTTAGTTAATTTCAAGCGTTAAATTTACACTTTATTAACCTTTTTAACAATGTATTAATTTTGTTTCGTCTGTCTGTTTTGACGACTTTTATATAATATCAAGATATATTGAACACGTCAACGGTTTATATAAACAAAATTGTGTATTATTTCGCTTTATAAGGTACTATATATTTTAATAGAAATTATGCTATACTTTATCAGTATTAATTAGTATGGAGGGAATAGAATTGAAGCTATTTCGAAAGAAACCTACTAGTAAAATTAACAGAATAAGATCTTTTGCATTAGGATTAATCTTTTTAGGTATGATTGTAATGTATGTAGGTGTATTCTTCTTTTACTATTTCAAAAGCCAAATTGTATTTAGTATTTTCTTAGTACTAGGAATGCTGGCTCTTGGTTTATCATTTGTCGTTTATTTCTGGATTGGTATGCTTAGTTCGCGAACAATACAGGTTCAATGTCCAAACTGTGATCATTATACAAAAATGTTAGGTCGTGCAGATATTTGTGCAAACTGTAATCAACCACTTACTTTGGATAAGAACTTGGAAGGTAAAGCATTTAATCAAGATTATAATAACAAACGTAAATCTAAGAAGTTAGAGGAACAAGAAATAGAAGATACTAATGAAGAAAAGAAAAAAAGCTAAAGGTTAAATACCTTTAGCTTTTTCTTTATTTATTCTTACTTTGACATTCTGGACAAACACCATATATTTCCATTCTGTGGTGAGTAACTGAAAAACTAGTAACATGTTGAGCTAATTGCTCAACTTCATCTAACCTCGGATAATGAAAATCAGATATCTTACCACATTGATCACAAATGATATGATAATGATTATGTGTTTCAAAATCAAAGCGACTTGATGCATCACCATATGTTAATTCTTTAACAAGCCCAGTCTCTTTAAAAACCTTTAAGTTATTATAAACTGTAGCAACACTCATATTTGGAAATTGTGGTGAAAGTGACTGATAAATTTCATCAGCAGTAGGATGACTATCTGTTTCTATTAAATATTGAAGAATCGCTTGACGCTGTGGCGTAATTCTAACACCTGTACTTCTTAAAGTACCTATAGCATCGTCTAACATGTGTTCAACATTCTCAACATTTTGTTGCATCCTTACACCCACCTTCTAATTTATAATGATTATTATTTATAATATATCCCTTTTAGTAGCATTTTGTCAAACAATTAATCAGTATCCAGCTTTTGATTTAACTTCATTAAATAAACCTTCTACATCTTCATTATTTATTAGATTTAAATTTTTAACTAATATATCCGTGCTTCTTTTTATATTATTTTTATCATTTCCTGTTATGTGAGCAGTTATAAACACATTATCCAAATCATATAGTTGAGATGTAGGTGATAAAGGTTCTTCTTCAAACACATCTAGTGAGGCATATCTTATTTCTTTGTTTTCTAATGCTTCTATTAAAACCGCTTCTGATACAACAGAGCCTCTACCTACATTAATAAAATGCGTACTATCTTTCATTTGTTTAAAGTCTTCTGTTTTCAACAAATGTATAGTATCTTCTGTTTCAGGTAATACATTCACTACGAAATCTGCTTTTTTATAAACTTGACGTCTTTCTTCTATAGAATATACTTCATCAAAACCTGGTGCTTCATGTCCTGTTGTATTTATACCAATTACTTTCATATTAAATGCTTTTGCAACTTCTGCAGTTCTTTGTGGTATTTTACCTGTTCCAATAAATAATATCGTTTTATCATTTATTGATTCAGGATTAAGTTTATGATTAAACTCTTTTCTCTTTTGAGATTCATAAGATTGTTTAAGCACTTTAATATCATTCAGTATATATGCAAATATGAATTCTGCTATTTGTATAGCATGTACACCTCTTGCATTAGTTAATTTTATGTTTCTTTCTCGTATATATTCTAGAGGTAATTGATTTACACCTGTAGCAAACCAAGCGATCAATTTAATGTTTTTGCACTTATCTAAAAATGTTTCATTTACTTCGGTATGATAACTTACTAATACATCTGCTTTTTCTAACACTTTTTCATCAGCAACATCAGGATGCTTATAAAATGTAAACTCTATATTAGGAAATGTTTCTTTCAGTCTTTCTTCTTGATCTCTTAGTCTCATTAAAGTAACGACTTTCATCATTATCATCCCTTTATTATGTTTTTCAATTCTTCTATTTGTGTTTTGACTTTTACTTTCTCAATCGTATGTATCACTATTCCTTCTTCATCTAAAACAAATGTTGTTCTAACAATCCCCATTGATTCTTTTCCAAACGATTTTTTTAATTGATAAACGCCTACTTGTTCAGATAACTTGTAATCTTCATCAACTAACAAATCAAAATTCAAGCTATGCTTTTCTGAGAAATTAGAATGTTTCTTCTCACTATCACCACTAATTCCATAAACTTTAGTGTTCAAATCATTAAAGCTCTCTAAATTATCTCTGAAATCACAAGCCTCTGTAGTACAAGTTGGTGTGTTATCTCTAGGATAAAAATAAATAATAGTTTTACTTCCTTTTAAATCCTCGCTATTAACAATTTCACCATTTTGATTTTTTAATTCGAATTTTGGAAATTTCTCACCTATTTGTATCATTATATACACTCCTTATAAACGATAGTTCTTTCATTTTATGATACGATATAAATGAAAATAATTAAATTAAAAGAGGTTGATATCATGAATTTTACAAAAAGTGAATATTTACAAACACTTTCAGACGAATATATTTTAGGCGGTGTTAATTCACCATCTCGTTCTTACAAAGCTGTTGGAGGCGGCGCACCTGTTGTTATGAAAAAAGGTAAAGGTGCATATTTCTACGATGTAGACGATAATAAATACATTGACTATTTACAAGCATATGGTCCAATCATAGCTGGACATGCACATCCACATATTACTGAAGCGATTAAAAATGCTGCTGAAGATGGTGTTTTATTCGGTACGCCTACAGAATATGAAATTACGTTTGCTAAAAAATTACGTAATGCAATTCCATCATTAGAAAAAATAAGATTTGTAAATTCTGGTACCGAAGCAGTCATGACTACTATAAGAGTAGCGCGTGCATTTACAAATCGCGATAAAATCATTAAATTTGCTGGCTGTTATCACGGACACTCAGATCTCGTACTGGTAGCTGCTGGTAGTGGTCCTTCACAACTAGGTACTCCAGATTCAGCTGGTGTTCCTAAAAGTGTTGCACAAGAAGTTATAACTGTACCTTTTAATGACATTGATGCATTTAAAGAAGCTATGGATCATTGGGGAGATCAAGTTGCTGGTGTATTAGTTGAACCAATTGTAGGTAATTTTGGTATGGTTGAACCTAAAGAAGGCTTTTTAGAAGCTGTAAATGACATCACTCACGAACATGGTGGATTAGTTATTTATGATGAAGTTATCACGGCATTCCGATTCCATTATGGTGCTGCTCAAGATTTATTAGGTGTTTATCCAGACTTAACAGCTTTTGGTAAAGTCATCGGTGGTGGATTACCAATTGGTGCTTATGGCGGAAGACAAGAAATAATGGAACATGTCGCTCCACTGGGTCCTGCATATCAAGCAGGTACAATGGCTGGAAACCCATTATCTATGAGAGCTGGTATCGCATTGTTAGAAATCTTAGAACAACCGGGTGTATATGAAAAATTAGACCAATTAGGTCAACAGCTTGAAGAAGGATTGCTAGAATTAATTCAAAAGCATAACGTTCAAGCTACAGTTAATCGAGTTAAAGGTGCGCTAACGCTTTACTTTACAGATGAAAAAATAGAAAACTATGTACAAGCTGAAAATACTGACGGTGAAAAATTCGCCAAATTCTTTAAAGCAATGTTATACCAAGGTATTAATTTGGCTCCTTCTAAATATGAAGCATGGTTTTTAACTACTGAACACACTGAATCAGACATAAAACAGACATTAATTGCTGTTGATCATGCATTTTCTCAACTATAAACTTGAAAAGTTATTAAAAACGATGTATAAACAATATATACTAGGCTTGTGATATTTGTTACAACTCTGTTTTAATAACTAAAAGGAATGGTTCTATGAAATTTGGGGCAAGAATTTTTAAAACTGGTATCGCGATTGTCCTAGCAATATTTCTAGCAAATTTACTGCCAGGGCCAGCAATGATAACTTCAATAGCTGGTGTAGCTGCAATGGTTGCAATGCAGCCAAGCGTCTATCGCTCATTTAAAACGATAGTAGAGCAATTTCAAGGTAATGTTATTGGTGCAATAACTGCTGTTACAATATTTTCTATATTCGGTAACCATGTTGTATTTATTGGTTTAACAGCAATTATCATTATTTCAATATTATACAAGTTTAACCTACAACACGTTTCAAACTTAGCAGTTGTTACAGCTCTAATTATACTTGGGCATCATGAAGGAGATTTCTATATATCAGCATTTTACCGATTTGTATTAGTAATGATTGGTGTACTTAGTGCATTTATAGTTAACTTCACATTTCTACCACCTAAATTTGAAACGAAAATGTATTATAATTCATTGAACATATCAACAGATATATTCAAATGGTTTAGATTAGTCTTGAATGGAACAACTGAATTTCATTATGTAAAACAAGACTTAGAGAATATTAGAACTCGAATAGTAAAGCTTGAACAATTCTATCTTTATTATAAAGAAGAAAGAGCCTACACTAAAAAGCAATCTTTTGCTCAAATGCGTAAAAAGATCCTTTTCAAAGAAATAATTGCAGCAACACGAAGAGCATATGAAGTTTTAAGAAAAATGAATCGCTATGAAAATGATATCCATAATTTAAATGATGATATAAAAGTCCAAATAAAATTTGAACTTGATGAACTGATGGCACAACATGAGCAGATATTGGTTAGAATATCCCAAAATGCTAAACATGAAGTTGACCAAGTTCCTGATTATTTAGTTGAACCTTATAAAGAAGATTTAATCAAAATCTTTATAAAAGATATTACAGATAATCCAAATCAAGAAGACTATTATATTGAGAATGTTATGCAAGTCCTATCAGCAATGCTAGATTATAAAGCTACTATATTACATTTAGAAAAACTATCATCTAGTTACTTTAAATATCACCCTGATGATAGTGAAATAAAAATTGAAGATGAAGATTTCGACCTATAAAAACAACCCGCCAAATCAATGGTGGGTTGTTTTTAGTTTATAGATGAACACTTCTTTCGAGTTCTATTTATACTAAGTCTTGTTTATATAGATATTTCTTGTACTGTATGATATTCATCAAATCTCCATTATAACTTCTATATAATAAATGTTTTTCATTGAGTTGGGTTGGACTTTTCACTCCTACTGCAGCTGCTAAATTAAACAGCCCTTCATGTAAACTAACAATATAATTTGAAACTCTATATTCTTTTTCTGAAACGACTAATGCTGTTTCTTTTTTAGGGTCTGTTGTAGCTACGCCAACTGGACAATTATTAGTATGACATTGTTGTGCCATTATACATCCTACATTAATCATTAAACTTCTTGCTACATTTACTAGGTCAGCACCTAAACCTAATGCTATCGCTATTTGGTCAGGCGTGATTAATTTTCCTGAAGCAAATACTTTTACTTTATCTCTTATCTTTTGTTTTTTTAATTCTACATCTAATATTGGCAATGCAGTAAAGAGTGGTAATCCTACAGTATCAACCAATTCTTGATAAGTTGCTCCAGTTCCACCTTCTCCACCATCTACCGTTATAAAATCTGGAATAATGTTTGTAGAAACCATTTCGTGAATCAGTACTTTTAAATCATTTATATTACCTACAACAATTTTAATTCCAACAGGTTTATTAGATAATGTTCTTAATTTATCTACAAATTCTAATAACTCTTTGTTGTTATGCAAAAATTCAAACCTATTAGGTGAGTTCACTGTCTCAAACGGCGTTACGTTTCTAATTTCCGCAATTTCTTCTGTAACTTTTGCTCCTTCAATATGTCCCCCTCTTGTTTTAGCACCTTGGGCTAATTTTAATTCAAATGCTTTAACTTGATCAATATTGGCTTTTTCAATAAATTCTTCTTCATCAAAGTTACCTTCTTTATCTCTAACACCAAATAGACCTGGTCCAATTTGAAAGATGATATCGCAATCTCCTGCTAAATGATGTTTGCTTAAACCACCTTCTCCAGTATTCATCCAAGAACCACTTCTTCCTAGACCTTTTGATAGTGCTGTTATTGCATTTTTACCTAATGCACCATAACTCATACCGGACTGTCCTACTAACCTTTTAACTTTAAAGGGATATTTCAAGTTCTCCCCAATTATTATTTCATTATTATGTGATAATTTATAAGGTTCTACTTCTTGTTGTATTTGTTTTTCTTTTCGTTCAAAAAGACCTTCATTCGAAATATTATAAACATATGTAGTCATTAACTCTTCTTGGTTAATTTCTAATTCGTCATAATCTACAGGAAACATAGCATTTTGCAAATAAAACCCAGGTTCTTCAAATTTTCTTAATGAACCAAAACTTTCGATTCTGCTTTTATATTTTCCGGGCATAACGATATTTAAATATTGTTTTCTAGAAAATGGTTTGCCGTCGTTATCATTTAATATAAGATATTGACGTAATTCAGGTCCTATCATTTCTAAAAAGTATCTAACTCTTCCTAATAAAGGATAATTTCTTAATACACTGTGATTTTTTTGCCTTTTATCTATAATGTAAATCGTTATGCATGTAATCAATCCACCTATAATGATTACAAAAAATAAAACATTCACAATCAGTTGCAATATGCTTAAAAATGTCATAAAAAATCCCCCTTATTCTATCTCTATTAAATTAATAATAGCATAGAGTAAGAAAGATTGTAATTTTACCCGAAGGATTGAATATTGTATAAGTTATAATAACTACCTTTAGCTTGCATTAATTCTTTATGTGATCCAACTTCATCAATTTGACCATTTTGAATCACTACAATTTTGTCAGCGTGGGTAATAGTTGATAATCTATGTGCAACAATTAGTGTTGTTCTTTCTGAACTCAATATTTCTAAAGCATCTTGAATGATTTTTTCACTCTCTAAATCTAGCGCACTTGTAGCTTCATCAAGTACTAGAACTGGAGGATTATTAAGGAAGATTCTAGCGATTGAAACACGTTGTTTTTGTCCACCTGATAGTTTTACGCCTCGTTCACCAACTTCGGTATCGTAACCATTAGGTAAAGATACAATAAAATCATGTGCATTAGCTTTTTTACTAGCTGCGATGACTTCTTCGTCAGTAGCATCTGGTTTACCTAATAAAATATTCTCTTTTATTGAATCAGAGAAAAGAATATTATCTTGTTCAACCATACCTACTTGATTTCTAAGGCTTTCAGTCGTGAAATCTTTTACATTATGATTATCAATGCTGATACTTCCTTTAGTCACATCATAAAATCTAGGTAATAAACTGATCAAGGTGGATTTACCTCCACCACTCATACCTACAAAGGCAACTGTCTCACCTTTTTGAATATCAAGGTTAATGTCAGTAAGTACCTCGTCTTCATATTCATTGTATTTGAATGAAACATTTTCAAAAGAAATATGTCCTTCTTTAATGTTAATATTTTGTGCATCATCTTCATTTTTTACATCATACTTTTCATCAAACAAATGAAATACTCTATCCATAGAAGCGATACTTTGCGTTAAGGTTGTTGATGACGCAACTAATCTTCTTAATGGTCCATATAATTGTTCTAAGTATGCAACAAATGCAGCTAATGTACCTACTGTTAAATTACCTTGAATAACTAGTAGCCCACCTACACCTACAACGAGTAATGGTCCAATATCTGTAACAGTATTAATAACAGCGAAAGATTTAGCATTCCATTTAGTATGGTCAGTTGCTTTTGTTAAGAAGTTTTGGTTTCTTTTGTCGAATCTTTCTTCTTCATTTTTTTCTATAGCAAAACTTTTAATAACAGACATGCCAGAAACACGTTCATGTAAAAATCCTTGAAGTTCTGCTAAACTTTGAGATCTTCTTCTCGTAAGACTACGTAATCTGCCGAAGAAATAATAAATGCTAAAAATAAATAACGGGAATATTGCAATTGCTGTAAAAGTAAGTTTGACATCTAGCACAAACATAATACTTAAAGCAATTACGATAGTAACTAAGTCTAACCAGACATTCATCAAACCAGTAAGAATAAAGTCTTTTGTTTGTTCAACGTCATTGATTACACGAGATATTATTTCTCCTGCTTTATTATTAGAATAGAATCTCGAGCTGAGTGCTTGTAAATGTGTATATAATTTTTTTCGAATATCATAGAGGATTTTATTTGATGTCCATTGCGCTAAATATTGTCTGAAATATTCTATTGGTGGTCTTAAAACCACAAAGATAAATCCCATAATTAACATCGCATAGGCCAATTTTTCTGTTTTTTGACCAACTGATAATGCTCCATTATTTATAACGTCATCAATTACATATTTTATTAATAATGGAAGCAACAACGGAATTCCAAATTTTAAAATCCCAATGATAATCGTACCTACAATATGCCATTTATATGGTTTAACGAATTGTAAATACCTTTTGATCATTTCTGTTCCCCCAATCATAGTCCAAACGAAACAGCCTAGCTATTGCTAGGCTGTTTCGTTTTCATTCTCATGAATTCCTTCTATCAATTGAATGAAATCTTTCTTGCCAAACTTTAATAAAATCTGGCGCAAACGGTCCCTTTTTACGTTCAATCCATTGTTGAAGAATATCAACATTTCTTCTCAGAATAACATCAATGTCTTTAGGATAATTCATTTGCTTCATATGCTGACGATATTCATCTTCGTCTAATAAATGATACTTTCCACTTGGATAAACTTTGATGTCTAAATCATAATCGATATATTTAATAGCTTCTTCATCACAAACAAAAGGTGAAGATAAATTACAATAATAATAAACACCATCATCACGGAACATACAAATGACATTAAACCAATATTCTGCATGGAAATAAACAATCGCTGGCTCCCTTGTTACCCAAGTTCTGCCATCACTTTCTGTTACGAGTGTTCGATTATTCCCACCGATAATAACATGACTCGTACCTTTAAGAATTGTTGTTTCAGACCATACACGATGTATATTACCATCATGTTTATAACTTTGTACTTTAATTACCTGGCCTTCTTTTGGTATGGATTCTTTGACCATGTTCCACACCACCTTTTAAATATTTACCAAGTTATTATATCATATTTAAATAAATAAGCTAAAATTATGTTTATTATTAATTTACTCATTTACTTTATTAAAAATTTTAGTCATGGAAGTTGAGAATGACAAACTATCTTTATCATCTTTTTTTATCCATTTATAAGGATGCTCAAAGTTATTTTTCTGAGTATATGCTCTATATATTTTCATGTTCCATGTCATGTGTGTAAATATATGTTTAGTTGTAAACATTGGTTCTTGTTGAACATCTATAACCGCTTCAAGTTCTTCCTCAATTGTATGTATGCTATCTTCAGCATCGAACATTGGAAATTCCCACATACCATTTAATAATTTTGTATCTCTTTGACGTACTAGAATTTCTCCGTCATTATTCGTTATATAGAGCACTGAATACTCAATAGTTTTTTTCTTCACTTTTTTCTTTTTAACTGGTAATTCAGATACTTGTCCTTTAGCAAATGCTAAACAATGGTTTTGTACTGGACACATTATGCATAGCGTTTTCTTAGGTGTACATATCGTAGCACCTAATTCCATCATTGCTTGATTAAAATCACCGGATTCGGTTTTTACAAATGGTTGCAACTCTTCTTCAAAATCTTTTTTCGTCTTAGGTAACGCTATATCTTGTTGATTGCAAGTTAACCTACTCCATACACGTAATACATTTCCATCAACAGCTGGTATAGGGTGATTGTAAACAATACTCATAACTGCTGCATTTGTATATGGTCCGACTCCTTTTAATTTTTTAAATTCATCTGGATTATCAGGAACAATTCCATTATATTCATTTTGGACTTCTTTAACTGCTTCATGAAAATTTCTAACCCTTGAATAATAGCCAAGTCCTTCCCAATATTTCAAAACATCTTCTTCTTTAGCATTACTCAATTCTTGAATTGTTGGGAATCTATCTATAAAAGCATTGTAATATGGTCTTACAGTATTTACTTGTGTTTGTTGTAACATAACTTCACTTAACCAAATGTAATAAGGATTATTGGTTTCTCTCCAAGGCATTTGTCTCTTATTTTCATGAAACCAGTTAAGCAAATCATCTTTGAATTCATTCTTTTCTATCATCTATGACACTACTTTCTTGTGAATTGCTTTCAGATTACCGTACTTATGATATATAATATATATCATATAGATTAAAGTAAAGTGGTGATTTTTATGGATACTGGTACACACGTTGTCATGGGTGTTGCTTTAACTGGTATTGCAACATTGGATCCTAATGTTACACCTACATTTGCCGCAGTGGCGACTGGTATAATGGTTGGTTCACAAATACCTGATATTGACACAGTTTTAAAATTTAAAAATAATGCTGTTTATGTTAAAAACCATAGAGGTATAACACACTCAATTCCTTTTACATTATTATGGCCCTTGATATTAACATTTCTAATTTTTGTTATTTTTCCAAATGTAGATGTATTGCATATTTGGTTATGGACACAGTTTGCTGTATTCTTTCATGTTTTTGTAGATATTTTTAATTCATATGGTACACAAGCACTCAGACCCATATCCAATAAGTGGATCCAATTAAGTATTATTAATACATTTGATCCTATTATTTTCGTTGCACACTTAATTGCCATTTTATTTTGGACACTTGGTGTTCATCCTGGATTAGCCTTTGGAACATTATATTTATTGTTAGCTTTTTATTATGTAGTCCGTTTCATGTTACAAAAAGCCATTAAGAATCAAGCACTAAAACAAATACAACAAGAGCATAATCCTGTAAAAATATTTGTTGCGCCTACAATTAAATTTATGGAGTGGCGTATAGCTATACAAACAGAAACACATGATTATGTAGGACGAAGTTATGGTCGAAATGTTGCTTTTAATGATGTATTTAAAAGACAATCATTTCCTAATGATCATATAATGGCATATGCAAAATATGATAAAAATTTAAGATCATTTTTAAGTTTTAGTTCTATTTATCGCTGGGAAGTTACTAGAATTGATAAAAAAACAACTGAACTTAGATTTATCGATTTAAGATATTTAAAAAATGGCCACTATCCATTTGTGGCAATATTGCATTTAGATGATGATATGAAAGTCACTACTTCTTATATTGGATGGGTATTTACCGAAGAAAAATTAATGAAAAAGCTAGAAATATAATAGACATAAAAACCCTCTCAATCCGACATTTATTGGATTGAGAGGGTTTTTGAATTTAATTAATTTACTAATATCAATATTCTATTCAAAGTATCTTGTTTTATATGCTCTATTAATATTTATCCAGAATAAGTAGATAAATGCTACTTCAAAGTAAAAGAGTATGTGATAAGGTAAGTTCGTGACTGAATCATTTCCAAGAATCATTGATTGTTGAAAACCATTAATAATATAAAATAGTGGATTCAATTTTAATACATTTACCCATACTGCATACATGTTATTAGGTACATACAAGATTGGCACGATAAACAGCAATAATATTAATAATCCGAAAACGACGAATCTAGCGGAATATAAATACTTACCAAGCAATCCAATAATAGAAGCAATTGGCACTAGTAAAATATAAGCCATAACTAAATAATAAAAGAAACCTAAATGATTGATTTCTATAATGTTAGTAGTACTTGTTGAAACAATACCTGTCAAAGTCACGACTATTAAGAACATAAGCATCGTTAATAACACTTGTGATGAGGCACCTACGTAATATGGTACTGACAACCGTTTGTACAATGCCCCTTGTTTTCTAACTGTCTTTTCAGAATTAAAGAGCGATAAAAATATCCACATATAAGCAAAAAGTCCTACTAATTTAAAATAAGAAGTTGATTGTTGCACATCTATTGCATCAGTAACGAACAGTTTAAAATAAGTAATTAATAATAGAAGTAACATAATAGCAAAAGCAGACAAATAATATTTATAATGATTTTTAACTTCAAAGAAGCAATATTTGATCATATGTGGAAAATGTTTAATATGCTGTTCAAATAATTCGTTCATAAAGTCCTCCTACAATTGAATAAATATCCATTTATTTTCTACTAAATCTGCTATCATATAACCGTCTTTTGATTTTACTACCCAAGTATCACTTGAAATATTAAATTTTTTAATTAACTTTTGCTTATCTTTAATATCAAAAGTAAATCCAGTTAATTCATTATCACTATTGAACACCATATGCACGTTTTGGCCTTCCATCTGCTCATTGAAACGATTTGATTTATCAGCATTTATCGTTTCTGAAACTTTCTTATGATCTTGATGCATAAAGCTATTATAAAAATCTATATAGTTTAAATAACTTCCATCAACATAGTCTTCTAATTCTGACCAGTCAACATCCTCATAAAGTCCTGCTGGATTAAAGTAATACAAATTGTTTTTCTTAGATATATATGCTTTATTATCTACTTCAAGTCTGTAGTTTGATTGATTCTCACCAGTAACATCTAAAAAGCTATACTGTGGAATTT
Source organism: Mammaliicoccus sp. G-M28 (assembly GCF_022386595.1). Lineage (NCBI taxonomy): Bacteria > Bacillati > Bacillota > Bacilli > Caryophanales > Staphylococcaceae > Mammaliicoccus > Mammaliicoccus sp. G-M28. Next base: position 116,441 of record NZ_JAJNIF010000006.1, on the reverse strand, counting down.
TTACTTTATTTCCTTTTGATGAAGGTGTTAGTAAAGTATCATGCTTTAAAGAAAGTACATATGCTGATTTATCTATGTATTTAGGTTCACTATTCGTTGTAATAACTTGCTTCGTAGCTACATCTTTATCTGTCGGTGAACTTCCAACTCCTATAAACATAAAAAATGCTGCAAATACTGCTCCAATTATAAATGTAATAGCATATACTATTGTTTTTTCAATGGATTTCGGAATTCTACCATATTGATATTTACGCATCCTTTTATAACCTTCACCACGTGCTACAGGTAATTCTTGTTTATCGATTTTCCATTTTAGATCATATAATTCTTTTTGATTTTTGTCTTGAATTTGATTATATTTCATTTGATAATCACGATAAGCACCTAATACTTCATTTACGGTACCTTCTTTTCTTACTTGACCATACGTTAACCAAATAAGATAATTACTCATTTTTTCAATTGAATGTAGATGATCATCTATTAATATAGCTGCTCTATCGTATTCTTTTTGTTCATTCAAAAATTCATTGAATTTTTTTTGAAATGATTCATCTAAATATTGAATAATATTAGTGAAAATAGCTACTGTAGGTCTCATATACTTGGCAATACTAACTAATAATTGTGCATATTCTGTTTCGTTTATTTCTTTACAAGTCTTTATCCCTTTATCTGTTAACTTAGCAAAGCTTAAAATCTGCTTCTGAATTGTTGAGATATCTTCTAATTTAACTCCTGATAAGCTCAATGTCCGAATTACCAATTCATTAAGTGTTTGATGATCATTAGCTTTATGAGTAACGTCTGCTAAAAATGTTTGTTCTTTATTTGTTACTTTTCCTAAGTTAGGTGCAACTTCTTTAATCATCAGTTTACTAATCATTTCTTTACCTGATTCATGATCACCAATAATTCCTAGAACTTCACCTCTATATAAATGAACAGTTACATTCTTTAACACAATATTTTTATCTAAATGTTTTAATTTAAATAATGATTTAAATTTATTTTGTTGTTTATTTTCATAGTAATATTTAGTTGCGTTTACAACTCTTAGTAATATTTGCTGTGTCATTCTGCACCACCATTATAGTTGTAGAAGACTTACAGGAATGCCTTCTTCAATTTTTGAACCTTTTAATCTAAATCCCCAAGCAAATACGCCTTTAATACGTTCAACTTTAAAGTAACTCGGTGTGTCACCTACTAAACCATATACTTTTCCAATTTCAATTTTCGAAGTATCTACAAGGTAACTTTCTGCTATGAGCGCTTTTCTTTTATATACTTCATATTCATTAAGTATACCCATCATTTCTGATTTTCTCATCTTTTCCCTATATTCAGCGATTACATTTTTAAGTTCAAATTCATTCATTTCTACTAATTTCTTTTCGTTATTCATCTACAATACCACTTTCTCTTAATTTGTCATTAATCATATCAAATGTATACCCTTTTCTCACTAAAGCTTGAATGACATGAGATTTGAGTTCATATCCATTATATTTCTTTTGATATTTATTATATACCTTTTCTAAATCTTTCATCAAAATATTTTCTACATCATCAGATGTGGGTTCAATATTTAAATCAGTTAAATGCTCATTAATTAGTGAAAATGCATAGCCTCTTTGTTGCAAAGTTTGCACGATTGTTTGTTTAAGTCGATTTGGAGGCTGTTTCTTTTTTTGCATTATTTTTTTAGCAATATTAGGTATTCTATCTTCAGACATTTCCAATTCGAATTTTTCTTTATAAGTAAAAATCAATTCTGGTTCAAGTCCTTTTTCTTTTGCTACTCTTTCGAAATGGTCCGGACCTTTATCAGTTGTCTTTAATATTGTATTTTTTAGACTTTCAATATAATCTTCGTGGTTTATGTATTTATTTGATTTACAATAATCTATAACTTGAGAAATCAATTCTATGGAGTACTCTTTTTCTGCTAAGTATTTTTCAACTTCATGTGTCGTTCTTTTTTTATGTGACAAATATATAATTGCTTGATTTAATGCCTGTCTATATTGATCATAATCTTTTATTTCTTGCAACTTACTTTTAGTTATTTCTAAATCTTTCCTTAAGTTAAAGTAGATGTATGTAGCTTGATCAATACCCATTTCAAATTCATCATTAATAAATAAATTCAAACGTTCTTTATTTTTCTTCTGTACTTCTATTTTAGTAATTTTAAGCACTTTACATCCCTCCACACATATTAATAGGATACAATAAAACACACTGAGTTTAAAAGTTTAATCACTTAACTCAGTGTGTTTTATTATTGGTTTAATTCATTTATAGCTTGTGTATACTCAGAATCAGTAATATAGTTCTGTTGTTTCATTTTTTCTAGAGTAGTTTTTATTCTCGTCATATAACTATCACTTATATTGTTAATATCAAAGTTAGATGGTGCATTAACAACACTTGCTAGTATAGCACTTTGTAATACTGAAACTTGAGGTAAGTTCGGATTGTTTTTATCTACAGTTGCACCGAAGTAATAATTTGCAGCCTCTTCAATAGTATAATTATTTTCTCCAAAGTAAATATTATTTACGTAATAACTTAAAATATCATTTTTGCTATATTTACCTTCTACACGTTTCGCAACAAACATTTCTTTAACTTTTCTTGTTAATTGCGTTTCATTAGAGTAAAAATAATTTTTCACGACTTGTTGGGTGATGGTACTACCACCTTGTGTTAATTGTCCATTTTTCAAACTAACTGCAAGTGCTCTAGACACACCTCTTAAATCTATACCTTCATGATCGTAAAATCTTTTATCTTCAACGGCAACAAAAGCATTTTTAGTATAGTCAGGCATATCTTCAACTTGAACAAATGCTGATTTATCTTCTATTTTAACTAATTCATCTACATCAGAAGTTCTTGACCACATATACATTACTGCTAAATAGAATGCAATAACAAGTATAATTAATATTGCTATAAAGAGAAACACCTTTGATCCCCTTTTTCTTTTTCTCGGTTGTACAGGTTCTTGATAATAGTGTTGATATCGTCTATATTGAACTTCTTCTTGAGAATTAGGTTGTGGAATATCATTCTTTTTTTTGCTAAATAGACCCATCTTTATTCTCCCTTATTAGTATTTCTTACATCATTATAGCTTGTAATATGTATTTTAAACACTTCTTTTTACTTAAAATCATTAAAATCAGTCCAGAGTCTTATATTGAAGTATAACTTTTAGCCTATTCGGGTATACATTAAACATGAGGAGGAATTTTAAATGGCAAAAATTAAAGCAAATAATGCACTTGTACAAGTTTTAAAAAATTGGCAGATTGACCATGTTTATGGCATTCCTGGTGATTCTATAGATAAAGTAGTAGATGCCTTAAAAACAGAAGAAGATAACATTAAATTCTATGACGTTAGACACGAAGAGGTTGCCACATTAGCAGCAAGTAGCTATGCCAAGTTAACTGGCAAATTAGCTGTTGCTTTAAGTATAGGAGGTCCAGGAGCGATACATATGTTAAATGGTATGTATGACGCAAAAATGGACAACGTACCTATGCTTGTATTGGCTGGACAAACCGATTCTAAATTATTAGGCACAAAATATTTCCAAGAAGTTAATCTAACAGCTCTTTTTGAAGATGTAGCAGTTTATAATAAACAATTAGACTCTGCTGAAAATGTTCACGAAATTGTTGATGAAGCAATCAAGACAGCTTACGCTAAAAAAGGTGTAGCAGTATTAACTATTCCAAGTGATATTTTAGGCGAAAAAATTGAAGATAACGTACCAAGAGAAAAATATAGATTTGAAAATGCAGTAACTTTTGCTAAAGATGAAGATATCTCTAAAGCAGCAGAATTAATTAACAATAGTAAAAAACCAGTTGTGTTAACTGGTGCCGGTGCAAAAAACGCTAAAAATGAACTGTTAGAATTTATAGATCATATAGATGCACCAGGACTTATAACATTACCAGCAAAAGGTATTATTCCTGATAAGCACCCTAACTTCATGGGGAACTTAGGTAAAATTGGTACTAAACCAGCCTTTGAAGCTTCAAAAGATGCAGATCTCTTAATACTAGTCGGAACTAATTATCCATATGTAGATTACTTACCAGACAAAGATATCCCTTGTATTCAAATCGATATCAACAAAAATAATATCGGTAACAGATTTAATGTAGATGTAGGCTTAATAGGAGATACAAAAAATGTCTTAGCAGCATTAACTTTAGCAAGTAATAAAGTTGATGACCGTAAATTCCTTAAAGCCTGTCAGCAAAATATGAAGAGTTGGAATAAATGGTTAGATGAAGATCGTAATAATAAGAGTTTACCAATAAGACCAGAACTATTAATGTCAGAGATTGAAAAAATCTCTAATGATGACACTGTATTTTCTGTTGATGTCGGAACTTCTACAGTATGGAGTACAAGATATTTACAATTAGGTCATAATCATCAATTCATTACATCATCTTGGCTTGGAACAATGGGATGTGCCTTACCAGGTGTTATCGCAAGTAAAATAGCATACCCAGATAAACAAGCAATTGCTATAGCTGGTGATGGTGGTTTCGCAATGGTCATGCAAGACTTCGTTACAGCTGTTAACTATAAACTACCAATTATTGTAGTTGTACTTAATAACCAAGAATTATCATTCATAAAATATGAACAACAATCAGCCGGTGAACTAGAATATGCAATCGATTTAGGTGATATTGATTTCGCTAAATTCGCAGACAGCTGTGGTGGTATTGGTTATAACGTGGCCACTGTAGAAGATTTAGCACCAACATTAGAGAAAGCTAAACATGCAAATAAACCAGTTGTTATAAATGTAAAAGTAGATCCAGACGCTGCTCCACTCCCAGGTAAAATCATATGGGATGAAGCTAAAGGATATGCAAAATTTGAAATAAGAACAGCAATGGAAGAAAACAGACTCGAAAAAATGCCACCTCTTAAAACAATCATAAGAAGATTCTTCTAAATAAAGCAGTGCGGTTCACATGTGACGTGAACCGCACTTTTTTGTATGAGTCTAAAGTTTGGCTTTAGTGGCAGAATTCCGAATTGTGGTGCATAGGTTGCTCCGTTACGGACATTTCTCAGAATTATGTCCCTTACAGCATCTCTTACGGACATTTCTCGGAATTTTGTCCCTTACAGCACCTCTTACGGACATTTCTCAGAATTATGTCCCTTACAGCACCTCTTACGGACATTTCTCGGAATTTTGTCCCTTACAACACCACTTACGGACATTTCTCAGAATTTTGTCCCTTACAACACCTCTTACGGACATTTCTCAGAATTTTGTCCCTTACAACACCTCTTACGGACATTTCTCAGAATTTTGTCCCTTACAGCACCTCTTACGGACATTTCTCAGAATTTTGTCCCTTATTTTCAGCTATTTTAATCAAGAAAGTAATTTTTATTTCTCTTACCAATGTAGGAAAATATTTGATCACATAACCTTCTGATAGTCTTGTCATTTCCCCCTCCTAACCACCAAATTGCTTCTGAAATTGTGAAACTGTCTTGTTTTAAATACCATAATTCTTTCAAGTTATATTCGTATACAAATTTCTTATCCATTATTGATTCGCAATACATACAAGTACATTTTTGTCTTTTATGTTTTATCTTTACTGTAAACATATGGTTACATTTTGGACATTTAATTCCAGGTTTTATGTTTTTAAATGGTAATGTAATGCTTTTATAGTATTGATTATCAAAACTATTTCTTTCTGCTAATAGCTTTTGTTTTATTTTTATATTTTCTTCTGGATTTTGATTTGAAAAAAGTTGATTTATAATGCCTAATTCCGAGGGTAAGATGATTCTTTCTTTATAAGGGGTTGGATTTTTGAAGTTGAAGTAAGGGTTTGTAAATACTAGTTTAGATATAATGGGTCTATCTATCTCGAGATATTTACACAGGTTATGAAATTCATTCTTTGCTCTTTCGATTTGAATTAATGGTGATATGATAGAATTACCATAATTATTTTTAAAGAAGGTATCTTCCAAGTAATAAATGCCTTTATAATTTTTGATTTCGAATAAATATATTGCTCGATCATCAATAACTAACATATCAATTTGTACTTGGTTATTTAATGTAAATTGAAAATCATTTATATAAACGATATGCTCCATACATTTCAAAATAGCGTTAAAATATCTTTCACCATCATTTCCACTAGATTTATTTTGTACTTTGTTAAATAAATTGTCGCTTAATTCAGCACGTCCTATTATTGATTTTAAATATTTTTCATCTTTAATTATCTCCATAATTCGTACTCCTTTTCATATTATAAAAAAATTATATAATATGAAATACAAAAAAACCACCCACCATAAAGGTGAGTGGCAATCAAAAGCATCTATTGTAGCAATGCAAGTGATTCGCGGTTAAAGTCTTCTAAGTCATCTGGAGTTCGACTTGTGACGATGCCTTTGTCAACGACTACAGATTCGTCAACGACTTTAGCACCTGCATTTTGTAGATCTTTACGAACTGATAAGAAACTTGTTACAGTTTTTCCTTCTAATAAATCAGTATCTATTAATAATTGAGGTCCGTGGCAAATTGCGAATGATGGTTTTTCATTTTGTACGAAATGTTTAACAAATTCACCAAAACGACCTTGTTCATCTCCACGTAATAAGTCTGGTGAGAAACCGCCAGGAATTAAGACTGCATCATAATCTGCAGCATTTACTTCATCTATACCTAAGTCTACTTTAACTTTTTCGCCTTTTTTACCAGTGATTTCTTTTCCTTTTTCTTCACCAACAATGACTACTTCATGTCCAGCGTCTGTTAATGCTTTTTGTGGACTCGTTAATTCAACATCTTCAAATAAGTCAGTTACAACTGCTGCTATTTTCTTACTCATAATATCAATCTCTTCCTTTCATAATGATTCTAATACTTGTATACCACTTATGAAAAGTTTTAAACGTATGTTTTATATACAACTCATCATTTTAAATACCTTTTTTTGAAAAAAGTAATTAGTAGTTAGCATTTAATCATGCATAGATTGTACTTTTTTCTCTAGTTCGTCTAATAAAGCAATCCATTCATCAACGTCAGACACTTCCATATCTTCTGGGTTCATTGCTTCCATCTCATCTAAAAATTCAGATAATCTTTGTTTAATTTCATTGAGTGATGTTTTTTTACTCATTTAAATACTCCTTTTATTTTTAATAATTTTATTATGAATGATTACAAGTATAAAAACAATCATAAAACAGTATTGGAAAATCTATTCACAAGTGGTACGCTCATAGATAGGAAAAAATTCAGAAAGAAGGATATAGCATGATATACGACTTAAAAAGTCCTATCTCAATTCAAAATGATCCATGGGAAGCTTACAATGATATAGATCAACATGGTTCATTGCAATTAAGCAATATAGAATTTACTACAACAACACTATGCAATATGAGATGTGCTCACTGTGCTGTTGGATATACTTTACAATTACGAGATCCAGATACTTTACCAATGGAACTTATTTTAAAAAGATTAGATGAAGTACCTCATTTAAAGACAATTTCTATAACTGGCGGAGAGCCAATGTTTAGTAAAAAATCAATTAGAGAAACCGTCGTACCACTTTTGAAATATGCTCATAAAAGAGGTATATATACGCAAATGAACTCTAACTTAACTTTACCGTTAGATCGTTATTTAGAAATTGCTGAATATATAGACGTTATGCATATTTCTCATAATTGGGGAACAATTGATGAATTCAGTGAAGTTGGATTCCACGTTATGGATAAAAAACCACCTTTAAAAGCAAGATATAAACTTTATGAACAAATGATTCAAAACTCAGCTACTTTGTCAGAGCAAGGTATGTTTGTATCTGCTGAGACGATGTTAAATAAAAGTACAAAACCATATTTACATAAAATTCATAACGAGATTGTCCATGATATGAAGTGTAGTAGACATGAAATTCATCCAATGTATCCATCAGACTTTGCTAGTCAATTAAATATTATGAGTTTAGATGAGATGAAAGAAACGATTCATGAAATACTTGATTTTAGAAATGAAGATACTTGGATGTTATTTGGTACGTTACCTTTCTATCCTTGCTTTATGAATGAATCAGATCAAAATTTATTATCTAGATTAAAAGATGCAAAAAATGTTAGCTTAAGAAATGATCCAGATGGAAGAAGCCGTCTAAACGTTAATGTTTTTTCAGGTGACGTAATCGTTACAGATTTCGGAGATGAAACAGGTTCAATCGCAAATATTAAGCAAGATAAGTTAGAAGATGTTTATCAAACATGGATGAATTCATCTTTAGCAAAATCTTTAAATTGCCATTGCCCTAAAGTAAGATGCCTTGGTCCTAACTTACTTGTAAAAGATATGTATTATAAAGATGTAGACTTTAAAGCAAATGAATTAAGAATGAATCAATAACCATTATTGAAAGTGTAAATCACTTCATAAAAAAACGCTCAATCTGTAAAGTATTTCAACAGATTGAGCGTTTTTTATGTCCTATATTAGATATATAACTTCGTTGACATAAAGTCTAACGTTTTCTTACTTTCATGTCTTCTTTCATGACGTAGTTTAACTCTTTCTTTTGCGCTTTCATAAAACCATTTCTCATCTTCTGATTCGGGATAAATAGCAGGTACTTTTGCTTTTTTACCTTCTTTATCTAAAGCTACAAATGTTAAAAAGCTATAAGCTGCTAAATGTTTTTTATGATTTATATTATCTTCACTGATTACTTTCACACATATTTCCATTGAAGATGTTCCAGCGTGTGTAACGAATGACACTAACGAAAGTACTTCACCTGTTCTAATTGGTTGTAAAAAATCAACTGAATCTGTAGAAGCTGTAACAACTGAGTTCCCACTATGTCTCATCGCAGCTATAGCAGCTATTTCATCAATTTCAGCCATTAATTTACCACCAAACATTGTATTATGATGATTTGTATCTTCTGGAAAAATTTGTATTGATTTAACACTTCTTGATTTTTTCATTGCTTTTTTTTCTTCCAATTTAATAACCCCACTTGTTGTTTACTTATTTACTAATAATAATTAGAGGCTGAGACAATTAATTTGTCCCAGCCTCACCAACACTTATTTTAATGATAATGTTCCTCATCATCAAAAACTTTCTTTTCTAGTGCTTCTTCAGCAGTATCAATTCGTACAGATTCTTTACTATCGAATGTAACAACTAGATACATCATTAATGCTCCGCCAAATGTAAATATTGCGAACACAAATGCAATCATAACACTCCATTCCATTGGTGTACTCATGATATCCCCTCCTTTGAATGACTAACTATAATGACCTTATTTATCTATATTATACATGATGTAATCTTAAATGGCTATATATTAAAATGCCCAATTACCATCTCTAAATAATGGCTCTTTCACACCATTTTCTAATACGCCATCTATAGATAACGATTTACTTCCTATCATGAAGTCAACATGTGTTGTAGAGTCGTTTAGTCCATTCTCTGCTAACTCTTTTGCTGACATTTCTTTGCCGCCTTCAATACAAAACGCATATGCAGAACCTAACGCAATATGGCAAGATGCATTTTCATCAAACAACGTATTATAGAATAAAGTATTCATATTTGATATTGGTGAATCTACAGGTACAAGGGCTACTTCACCTAATCTTTTAGCACCTTCATCAGTCTCTAGAATACTTTTTAAAATTTCTTCACCTACTCCAGCTTTGTAATCTACAACTTCGCCATTTTTAAAAGTTAATGTAAAATCATCAATTATATTACCAGAATAACTTAAAGGTAAGGTATTGCTTACAGTCCCATTAACACCATTTTTATGTGGGGCAGTAAATACTTCTTCTGTAGGCATATTAGCAACGAAGCTATTACCTTTAGAATTTATTGAACTTGCACCAGACCAATATTGTCCAGTTGGTAATTCAATCGTTAAATCAGTACCTTCAGATTTGTAGTGTAGTGATTTATATTTCTTTTGATTTAAGTAATTTGCTTTTTCATGTAATAATCGATCATGTTCTTCCCATGCTTTAACAGGATCTTCTTGATCAACTCGAACAGTTTTTAAAATTGTTTCTAGAAGTTTATTCACCGCTTCTTGATCATCTAATTCTGGGAACATCATTTTCGCCCAACCTACTGATGGGTATGATGCAACACACCAACTCATATGGTCACTTTGCACTGCTACCATATAATCTTTAAAGGCTTTTCCATTAGCAGCCATCGCTTTACTTATCTTTTTAGGATCTGCTTCTTTTAAGCTATCAGGACTTGATGAAATAATAGATAAAAATGCTGCTTTTCTATTTAAATAATCCATTCTTTCATCTATATCATATTGTTTAACGTCTTCGAAAAATTCTTCTGACTCATATTGATATTTCAATTGTGAAATTCTATCGTCTTTATATTTTACTTTAACGTCTGATGCCCCTACTTTATATGCTTCTTCAACAACTAAGTGAACAAACTCACTTGCATCGATTGAAGCTTGAATATATACAGGTTCTTTCTCCTGAACATTCAACCCGACTTTTACTAATAGTTCTGCATATTTTTGCAATTGCTTTTCAAATCCCATTTGTATTACCACCCTTTGACTATTTTCTAAGGTCTCCTAATGCTTGAGTAATTGCAGTCATTTCACTAGCTGAAATGTTTTTTCTAGACATGACCATAGTATGTATTTCCTTTAATTCATCTTTCTTTTCTTCAGGAATCGTATCTTTATTTAATACGCTTGTATTAACGAGCCTTAACTTGCCTTTTATATCATCTACCATTTGTTCAATTGATTCAGTCATCTTTTTATCATCCTTTCAAATTTAAGTTTAGCAAAAAGTACTTACAATTAAAACTACCAAACTCGTATATTCGCTTTACAATTAATATGAAACTTTTATACAATATATACAAATCGGTACATTAGGAGTGATTTATTATGGCAGTACAAGATATCCTTTCATGGACTCTATTCGAACAAGTTGCTGTACCTGATAATATAAGTCAATATCTTGTTGATGGTGAACAAGCATATAGTGCATTCAAAACATTTAGAGACACAGCTGTATTTACTAATAAACGAATCATCATACGTGATATACAAGGTATTACAGGTAAAAAAATTGAAACATACTCTATACCTTATAACATCATACTCATGTGGTCTACTGAGAACGCTGGTAAATTGCTCGATTTAAGCGGTGAAATCACTTTATGGACGCGAGCTGGACATTTCAAAATTAAAATCGGTAGAAACTTAGATATTATGCCTTTTGAAAAGTTATTGTCTAATGCTTTATTATAATTTACAATTGTGTTTACATCTTTGAAATTATGGGAATGAATAGGATTAGTGATAATTTTAATGTATTAGTGCCTATATTCTCTAAATCAATAAATATTTATGATATGATATGTAGGTCAATGTTAATTTTAAAGTTATATATATGAAAGGGGAAAAACATTATGCAAAACAAATTAGTTCCTGCTATTTTAATAGGTGGTACTATTGGCGCAATTATCGCATTAGCTGATAAGAATACACGCCAATCATTATCTAACCAAGTTCAAAACGTTAAAGAAGGTAAAAGCTCTAAAGAACCTTCTAAAGTAAATCAAATTAAAGATGAAGTTCTATATTGGAAAGATGTTATAGAAGAAATTCGTCGTAAAAATCCAGAATTAGAACAATCAATTATGGATGCAAAAGATACATTCATTGAGAAAAAGAACGAAAGACAAATCTCAGGTCCAAATCATTCATAATTTATAGTAAAGACTAGGCTTATTCAAATATCCTAGTCTTTTTTAACATTATATTAAATTAGGAGAATTCTCATGGGAAATGATAAATCAAGTTCAAAGTTTTTAGAACAAGCTAAAAACTTTAAAGATGAACAAAAGAAATCTATAAAAAAAGAAAATTATATTCCACCACAGAGATTTGAATCGAAAACAGCTAAGAAAGATAACCAAATATTTTTCGTATCTAAAATTAATAAACCAGCAAAGTTCACTAAAGATGGAAATATATTATCTACATTAATTTATAGAATAGGTAAAGATAATGCTACTGGATTAGCAGCACAACTATCTTATTATTTCTTACTTGCATTATTCCCTACTCTTATTTTTATTTTGACGTTAATTCCAATATTCCAAGTTGATCCTGACACTATCACAAAAATGATTTCAGATAATGCACCAGGAGATACAGCTTCACTTATAACTGGAATAATTGATGACGTCATGAGTAATGCGAGTGGCGGACTATTCTCATTTGGTTTAATTGCAGCATTATGGTCAGCCTCAAATGGTATGACTGCCTTGATGAATGCATTCAATGTTGCATATGATGTTGAAGATGGGAGAAATGCAGTTGTTCTAAAAATCATGAGTGTATTCTTCACAGTTATCATGGTGGTAGTCTTTGGTATTGCTATTGCATTACCTATCTTCGGTCAACAAATAGGTAATTTATTATTTGGACCTTTAGGATTAGAATCTGAACTACGTTGGGTCTTTAGCTTAATAAAAGTTGTGCTACCACTAATAGTTACGTTTATCGTATTTGTTACACTTTATGCGTTAGCACCTAACATTAAAATTAAAGTATTATCCGTAATTCCTGGAGCAGCTTTCACTACAATTGTGTGGCTTGGTTCAAGTGCACTTTTCGGATTATATGTAAATAACTTTGCGAACTATTCAAAAACATACGGTAGTATCGGTGGTATTATTGTACTTATGCTTTGGTTATTCCTAACAGGATTAATCGTAATTATAGGTGCAGAAATTAATGCTGTATTACATCAAAAGAAAATGCTTAAGAACGGGTCACCGGAAGAACAAGCATTTAATAACTTAACAGAAAATGGTGAAATGACTAATGCCTCTATTGAATGATATATTAGAATTTAACAAAACTTTTGTATCCAACCAAGAATACAAAAATTTTATTACAACAAAGAAACCAAACGCTAAAGCAGTATTATTAACTTGCATGGATACTCGATTAACAGAACTATCTACTCGTGCATTAGGATTTAAAAATGGTGATGTGAAAGTTGTTAAAAATGCAGGAGCTACAATTTCACATCCCTATGGGTCAACAATGCGTAGTTTATTAGTTGCGATTTATGCACTTGGTGCTGAAGAAATCATAATAATGGGTCATAAAGATTGTGGAATGGGTAATTTAGATGTTGATTCAGTAATTGATACTATGAAAAGTCGTGGTGTTACCGATAATACATTGAATACGATAGAACATTCTGGCATTGATATTCAACAGTTCTTAAGAGGCTTTGATGATGTCACACAAAACGTACAATCTAATATTCAAAAAGTTTATAACCATCCATTATTTGATCAATCCGTTCCAATTCATGGATTCGTAATTGATCCGCACAATGGTGATTTAGAAGTCATTCAAAATGGATATGAATTCACAAAATAATGCATAGAGGCTGAGACAATTTAATTTGTCTCAGCCTCTTTTCTTATAGGATGCCTATATTTACACAAGTCAAAAGAAGTGTAACTATAGATACCCTTGCTCACACAAGTTAAAAGAAGTGTAACTATGGATATCCATGCTCACACAAGTTAAAAGATGTGTAACTATGGATACTCATGCTTACACAAGTCAAAAGAAGTGTAACTATGGATACCCATGCTCACACAAGTCAAAAGAAGTGTAACTATGGATACCCATGCTCACACAAGTTAAAAGATGTGTAACTATGGATACTCATATTTACACAAGTCAAAAGAAGTGTAACTATGGATATCCATATTCACACAAGTCAAAAGAAGTGTAAAAACTTATACAAGAAAAAGAGCAGAAATTCAATTTTAACAATGAATTTCTGCTCTTTTAAATATATAGTATATTTGTCCAGCCTATGTTTCCTATGATATTAAGTTATGTTGAAATGCATAAATAACAGCTTGGGTTCTATCTTGAACTTCTAACTTACTAAGTATATTACTTACATGTGTTTTTACTGTTTTAATTGTAATATGAGATGCACTTGCTATTTCTTGATTTGAATACCCTTTTGCAATTAATAGCAAGATTTCCATTTCACGCTCAGTAAGCATTTCAAATAATTCTGCTTTTTGGTTCATTCTATTACGCATTTTCACTAAAACTTCTGGTTCAAATACTGATTCTTTGTTGTATGTTTTACGTATTGCATTTGCAATGTCATCTGCAGAAGTTGTCTTTAATATATAACTATCTACACCTGCATCTAAAGCTTGGTACACTTCACTATCTTCAATGAAACTAGTTAGCATAACAATTTTAACTCTTGGTTGGTTTTTCTTTATATGTTCTGTAGCTTCAATACCATTCATATCATCCATTACTAAATCCATTAAAATAACATCGGGTTCGAGTTGTTCGGCTTTTTCAATGCCTTCTCTACCAGAAGCAGCTTCCCCTATGACTGATATATCTTCTTGAGTAGATAAATAACTGGAAATACCTATACGAACCATCTCATGATCATCTACGAATAATACTTTAATTGTCATACTGTTCCTCCTTATTATTTGGTACCTTAACTTCAATACGTGTTCCCGATTTAGGCATTGAAATAATATTTAGAGTTGCTCCAATTTCTAATGCGCGTTCGTTCATTGTATTTAGACCATAACTTTGTGAATCTCTATTCGACGTATCAAATCCTATTCCGTCATCTTGTATACGTAATATAACATAATCACTCGTTTCAATTAACTCGATTGAGACTTTTGAACCTTTAGAATGACGCAATGTATTTGAAATTGCTTCTTGTGTAATTCTGAAAAGATGGTCTTCTGTACCTTTTGCAATATCTATATCTTCTATGTCATAGACAACTTTCATAGGGATTTTTTGTTTTAAGTCTATTACTAAATCTTTTATTCCTTCACCTAATGATTTATTTTTAAGTCCTAATGGTCTTAAGTGTAATAATAAGGCTCTCATCTCTAATTGAGAATCTTGTATCATTTTTTCTAATAAATCAACTTGTTTGGAAAGTGGTTCATCAAGATTTGAAGATTTAATAGCAGAAAGCATCATACTAGCAGCAAATAATTGCTGACTCACTGAATCATGTAACTCTCTTGCTAATCGTTGTCTTTCATCTTCTATAATTTTTTTTACGACTGAGTCTTTCATTTGATACGATTCATTTATAATTTTTTGTGACTTCAATCTCAAAGTATAAAGCTCTTCATGAAGTGGTATCAAAGTGTGGTAAATTTCCAATGTTTCTTGGTGTAAATCTATTTCATGATTATTTACGCCTAATATTTCACCTTGTATTGATCTTTCTATTTGTTCTTTTATCCAATGATGTTGCTGATTAATTTTATAAGCTACAGCTGAACCTATAATAATACATAACAGGATGACAACTATATTTATAAATAAAAATGCAGGTACACCTAAAATTTGTGTGTAAAATATACCTTGAAAATATATGATATTAATAAATATACGATCTAAGAAAAATAATATACCGACAATTGTATATATAAGAATGAGCATTGACCCAATTATTCTAGTGTAGTTATTCATCGGAATATCACCTCAACATCACCCATAAATGTTGAGAAGAAAATATTAACTTTAAAAGTATTTTTATGACTGTTTTCTTCGTAATGCACAGTCTCATTTCTTACTCTATAAACTTGATCATTCATATACAACCTGCTGAATAATGCTGTTATATGGACATTCACATGATAATTATAAGGTACAATTATTTGTGTCTTACCAATATATTGTCTTACAACAATTACATTATTCTCGGACAAATTAGCAGCTAATGATAAATCTAATTCTATATCTCCAATTGCTTGTTGAATTTGTATATCTTCCCATTTATAAATGTAGTGAGGTGTTTTTTGTGGTGAAAACCATCTCTGTTTTATAAATGATTCATTTATATTTTCATTGGATGTATTTTCTACATGTTCCACTTTTAGCGGTTTTTTTCGATATATAATATATCTTACTACTAAAAAAATGAGTGATAAAAATAAAATGGCAAGCATATATGGATTAGAAAGTAAGGCATAAATTAATAATATAGCGCCAATCCAAAATATAATTAATCCTCGTAATTTATGAAAATATAAATAACCTACATAAATAAAAATAATCCCCATTACTACGACAAGTAATAATCCTATTTTTTCAAAGAAAATATAGTAAATGTTCGACAACAGAATTAATACAGTGAGTATAATTAACAATTCTGTTGATATAAATTTATTCTTCAACTTACCACCCCAATCTTAGAGAAGTGAATTCATTTGTGTAAGCATAGAACGTTCTGCAATCGTATTAGCTATTTGGTCTAAAGTACATTTAATTGCTTCTTCTATTTTAGCTAATTCACTTTCTAACATGTTAATTTGTTTTTGCAAAAATTGTAAATCATAGTCTTCAAGTTTTTTAGCACAAGTAATTTTAAAGTCTTCTATTTTATCCATATACTTATTGTCTAATTCTAAAGTATAATTATCAATTAATTTACTTAATTGACATTTTTTCTGTTCTAAATAACTTATATATTGCTTCATAGCTTTTATTTTAACATCTAAATGCTTAGCGCATGTATCTAAACTTTCATAATAAGAAACAAGAATGAGTTGTTTTAATTGATTTGAAACAACATTAAACATAGAATCACCTACTTCTGTCAGATTAAACTCTATTATAAAATGTTATTCAATATTTCAAAATGGACCTAGGGACGAAATTACAATCGGTCCTTAGTCTTAGAAAAGAGATTATGACAGAAATCTAATTTCATAAAAAAGATTTCGTCGTCCCAGTCATCTACTGCCAATATATTAATTAGAGGCTGAGACAAATTAATTGTCCCAGCCTCTAATATTAATCTTCTAGTTTAGTTAATAATAATGGACCATCTTTAGTAACGACAATTGTGTGCTCAATTTGAGCTACATAACTTTTATCTTTCGTTTCAAATGCCCAATCATTTTTTCCATCACTTACAATTGTTGCATTAGAAGATATAAAAGGCTCTACTGCAAGAACCATTCCTTCTTTTAGTAATTGTTTTTCTAATGGGTCAAAATAATTCATGACGTGTTGTGGTGAGTCATGTAAAGATAAACCTACACCATGTCCAGTTAAGTTTTTGATGACTTTTAAGCCATGTTTACGTGCTGTAGAATTAACCGCTCTACCAATTTGAGATAACTTAGAACCAGGTTTAACTTTTTTCATAGCTTCTTCAAACGCCATTGCAGCTACATCAACAACTAATTGTTTCTTAGGATCATCCGCTTCACCTACAACAAATGAGATGCCTGTATCAGCATAGTAACCATTCTTACGTGCTGATACATCGATGTTAACTAAATCACCTTCTTGTATTACACGTTTACCTGGAATACCATGTGCTACCTCTTCGTTTACGCTTATACATGTATACCCTGGAAAATCATATTCTGCAATAGGAGCTGATTCAGCTTCTAATTCTTCAAATCTTTCCTTTGCAATGTTATCTATTTCTTTAGTAGTTATGCCGGGTTTAGTTGCTGCTTTCAACTCATCACGAATTATTGCACATATTTTGCCTATTTCTTTTAGGCCTTCAAGTTCTTCATTGTTTTGAATTATCATTTAAATCCCGTTCTTTCTTTTTAAAATTTTTTTGTCGTTTTTAATTATATCAGAAAATGCATGTTATACTATAAAAAAATGATTTCGGAGTTTTGTGTATGAAGGAAAATTGGTTATCTCGAATTATCGGTGCAAGAATTATTAAAACAGGATTGGCTACATTTTTAACTGCATTAATTTGTATGTCTTTAAGTTTAAACCCTATATTTGCTGTAATTACTTCTATCGTAACAATAGAACCTACAGCTAAAGCTTCTTTAAAAAAAGCTTATGTACGTTTTCCCGCTTCTATACTTGGTGCATTCATTGCTGTCATTAGTACATATTTCTTTGGTGAATCGCCTTTAAGTTATTCATTAGCAGCTACTGTAACTATTTTAATATGCTATCAACTTAAATTAATGGATGGTATGTTAGTGGCTGCTATTACTGCAGTTGCTATGGTACCTGTTATTCATGAAGCATTTGTTTATAACTTTGTTTCTCGATTAGCAACTACCACTATTGGGCTTGCTACTGCAGGTATCGTTAATTTTATTATTTTACCTCCTAAATATATTTATCAAATTGAAAGTATTAATAGTGAAATGGATAATAAAATATTAAAGATATACATAAACAGACTTAAAGAACTTTTACTTGGTGAATATGAATCTGCTACTTCTATGAAAAATATGACAACGTTGCAACAGTCAGCTACTAAAATTGAACAGCTCATTAAATATCAAAAAGAAGAATATGATTATCATCGAACAAAGAAAGAATCAAAATCGCACATAAGAAAAGTTGAAATGAAATATCATACAAATCGTTTACTTAATGCACATTTATTAAATTTAATTTATTTACCTGAGAACACTCATATTATTTTTACAGAAAAAGAGCGTATAGCACTCTCGAATTTCTTAAAATCGTATGAACACCTAGAATCAACCAATGAATTTATGAAACAGAAAAAAGCAGCATCAACACTTAAAAATAGTGTGAAAGGTCTTGATGAATTTGACGAAAATCAAATTAAAAGTCATGTCATTTATGAGCTATTGATGATCAATAAAATATTGAATGATAGATATTCTAAAATATCTAAATAATATTCAAAATGCACTCTAATGAATTTGTTTACTAATCTTAATCATTAGAAATATAAACAACCTCCCAATCATCTCGATTGGGAGGTTGTTTATATTATGTTCTACTTCTGCTATTTAGCTTTCAACAACCTTTTAATGATAGCTTGTTTAGCAGCTTCTTCAACAGTATTGTCTAATTGTTCAGGTTTAAACTCTAGTCCTTTACGAATACATGCTTGTTTTAATAAGTAATCTGTAATTTCATGGTTCTTTGGTAAAATCGGCCCATGTAAATATGTACCTAATAGATTTTTATAGTGAATGCCTTCACGTTTGTCATTATCATTATTTCCAAATCCATCAACTACTCTACCTAATGTTGGATATTCGTGATATGTTCTTCCACCATGATTTTCAAATCCTACGATTTGTCCAAACGTTTCTGATTCAATTACAATATCTCCTATTAAACGATCTTTCTTAGATTCTGTGTATATATCAAGAATATTTAATCCTTCTAATCTTGTACCATCTGGTGTTACATATTCTGAACCTAAAAATTGATAACCTCCACAAATCGTTAAAGTTGGCATACCGTCTTCTATAGCATTTTTAAGTTGTGTTTTAATTTTCTTTAATTGTTCTGTAGCAAGACTTTGCTCTCTATCGCTACCTCCACCAATAAAGAAGATATCACAATCATCTAAGTTCAAATTCTCAGTATCTGTTATATCTACTACTTGAACTTCAATATCGCGCCATTTTGCACGTTGTTTAAGTGCAATAATATTGCCTATATCTCCATATAAATTTAATTTATCCGGCATAAAATGAAATATCTTTATAGGTAACATTATGCTTCCTCCTTAAAGGATTTATTTAACGTCCTATGCATTGGTGCCAATGATGTATAGTTAGGTATCGCAACTGTAAATTGCGAATAAGTCATTGAAAGTTCAGTTGCTTTTTCTATTGAATTTTCAATTATAACGTCTGCATTGACTTCTGCATATTTTAATCTTAAAGCTAACTCTTCAGCTCTTTGTCCTGTGCAAATAATTGCTTTAATATTTTGTCTAGATAATTTTTCAAAATCAGCGTCATAAATCCAAGAAATATCTCTACCATCAGCGCCGTTATCATTTAAACTAATTAAATAAACTTTTTCACCGTCAACTTGCTCACCTACAGATAGACTAGCATTTAGTCCTGCTGGATTTTTAGCTAAGTTAATTAATGCTTCTTTTTTATTATTTCTATAATATTGCATACGACCATTATCTGATGTATAAGATTCAAACCCAGTTTTGATAGATTGATCATTAAGTCCTAATTCTCTTAATACTGTATAGGCAGCAATAACGTTAAACACATTGAAATCACCTGCTATTTTCATATCAAAATGTGCATCATTTAGACCAACATGTATAAAAGGTTCTTGTTTAAACGAAGTTACTTCATACTGAGGCGTTGCTCTGTTAAATCCACATTCACATGTATAATGACCTATTTGATTGTAATGGACATGACTATAATTTAATAAGCGTCCACAATTCGGGCAATATTTACTTTCAACCATCGTACTTTGCTCAAAGTCATGAATGCCCTTTTGCATGCCATAATAAACAATATCATCACTAGCTATTTTCAATCTACTAACAAAAGGATCATCTGCATTTAGTAATAATTTAATACCTTTATCTTTAATAGAATTAGCAATATTATCAACCATCGTATCAATCTCACCAAATCTATCCATTTGATCTCTAAAGAAGTTTGTTACAACCATCATTGTAGGTGTCATTTCTTTTAACACTCTTGGAATTGAACCTTCATCTATTTCAATTATTGCAATTTTAGTATTTTTATTAGATTGCACAATAAAACTTGAAGTAATACCCGCGGCCATATTGGCACCTTCAGTATTATGTATAATATCGATATTATTCTTCTTTAATGTATAACCGATTAAGTTAGAAGTTGTAGTCTTTCCGTTCGTACCACTGATCATCACGATTTCATCTACATCATTAGCTAACTTTCTTAAAATAAGTGGGTCTATTTTACGTGCTAATTGTCCCGGAAGATCCGTACCTTGTTTACCTACTTTTCTACTTGCATAACGCGCAAGTTTCGCTACATTTTTCGCAACATACTTCTTCATACGTTACCTCCTTATTCTGTCACATTATTATACCACGTTCAAAAGCTTTAAAAAAAGAGTTTCACTATGTTAATTCGTTGGTTTCCAATTGTTGTTATTGTATAATAAAGATGTAATAGATTTTCATTATAGAAGGGAAGATATTTTATGTTATCAAAAAATATTCTAGATGCTTTAAACAATCAATTAAATCATGAATTTTACGCAGCACATGCATATATGGCAATGGCAGCTTATTGTGCAGACAAGAGTTACGATGGATTTGCAAACTTCTATATTCAACAAGCTAAAGAAGAACGTTTCCATGGCATGAAAATATATAACTATATTAATGATCGTGGTGAAAAAGCTATCTTCACATCATTAGATGCTCCAAAAACAGAATTCAATTCTTTATTAGAAACATTTAAAGATGGTTTAGCACAAGAACAAGATGTAACACGTCGTTTCTATAATTTATCTGAAATTGCTAAAGATGAAAAAGACTTTGCTACAATTTCATTCTTAAATTGGTTCTTAGATGAACAAGTTGAAGAAGAATCAATGTTTGAAACGCATATTGATTACTTAGAAAGAATTCAAGAAGACAACAACGCACTATTTATATATGAAAAAGAACTAGCATCACGTAGCTTTGATGAAGGCTCTGAATAAAATTGATTATTTAGAATTATATAACCTAGCTAGGACAAATTAATTGTCCTAGCTAGGTTTTTGTGTGGAAAATGAGGGTGGAGTTGGTTGCGGGGCTTGGTTGTGGGGCTTGGTTGTGGGGCTTACTGGCAGAATTCTGAATTGTGCTCCTTAGATTGCGCTAACTGGCAGTATTCTGAATTGTGCTCCTTAGACAGCACCTCTTACGGACATTTCTCAGAATTTTGTCCCTTACATTACCTCTTACGGACATTTCTCAGAATTTTGTCCCTTACACTACCTCTTACGGACATTTCTCAGAATTTTGTCCCTTACACACACTCACTTACGGTCATTCAATCAACTTTTAACACCTTATATTTATAATTCATCATGATTTACTTTATGTCCTTATATGATTATAATTACGTTCTAAAGGAAGTGATGAAATGTCTTCATTCGTAGCACTAGATTTTGAAACTGCTAACGGTAGTCCCGAAAGTATATGTTCTGTAGGGATGGTTAAAGTAGTTGATCATCAAATTACGGAAAATTTTTATACTTTAGTGAATCCTGAAGATTATTTTTCTAGTATGAATATTAAAATTCATAAAATCAAACCTTCAGACGTAACTAATTCACCTACATTTGATATTGTCTTTCCATATATG
Organism: Mammaliicoccus sp. G-M28; assembly: GCF_022386595.1. Lineage (NCBI taxonomy): Bacteria > Bacillati > Bacillota > Bacilli > Caryophanales > Staphylococcaceae > Mammaliicoccus > Mammaliicoccus sp. G-M28. The sequence goes on along the minus strand of NZ_JAJNIF010000006.1, from coordinate 94,153 downwards.
ATGGACTTTATCGGTGATTTACCAGTCGTTGCTCATAATGCTAAATTTGATATGAATGTATTGTTTAAATCACTCATGAAACTTGATATTGAGATTCCTGATTTAACTTATTTTTGTTCATGTATATTAGCAAGAAAAACTATAAACAACCCCCGATATGGCTTGGCACCTATGATGTCGTACTATAATATTGATTTTAAAGGACATCACCATGCCTTAAATGATGCAAAAGCATGTGCGATCATAACGTACCGACTCTTAAAACATTACCCAGATTTAGATTCAGTCCTAAGTATATATGGCAAATCATTATCTGATAAAAAATATGTATAAAAAAACAGTGACGAAATGTTATATTTCTTCACTGTTTTTCAATATTATTCTTTGTGTTGAAATTCTTTTTTTAAATCTCTTCTCAAGCTTGCTTTGTTAACAGGTCTTTCTAGTTTTTTATCTAACCAGAATAACAATATTGCAATTGCAACAATTCCTAGTAATTTTATTACATCAAATGTACCTGTATCAATGGAGCTTTTAATAAATAATATAATCAATAACACTGTAATCGCTATAATTGAAAATTTAAATTTCATATCAATCTCTACCTTCTTATTTGTAAGTATTAAATAATACCCTTTTTTCTTTTAAATGAAACTCGTTCATAACTTATATTAGAATACTAAGGATAAAATTAAATATCAAGTTAAGTGTTTATATGAAATCATATATCGTTAAATTACGGTAAGTTCTAGAAACTAAATTCCCAATGGATACACCAACTAAGCGGATAGCTATGTCGGTATCTTTAAGAGAATTATACAAATCATATGCGATATTATATATTTCCACTTCATCGTATACTGGTGTATTGCTACTAGTTTGTTTAGAAAGTGTTTCAAAGTCGTGTGTTTTTAACTTAACTGTAATTGTTCTTCCGGCTAATTCATGTCTATCTGCTCTATTAGCAACTTCTCCACTTAACTGACGTATAGTGTTTAATATGAAATCATCATCATTTTGGTCTGTTTCAAAGGTTGTTTCTCTTCCGATTGATTTCCTAATTCTTGTAGGTTTAACATGAGAGTGATCAATACCACGCACTTTATTATAAAAACTGACGCCTCTTTTTCCAAATAGCTGAATCATTTCCATTTGATTATATTGATATAAGTCTTTCCCAGTATGGATACCTTTTTCTTTCATTTTTTCTTCGGTTACTTTTCCAATACCTGCAAAATCTCCTATAGGTAATGACATCAATAAATCGTGTGCATTTTCATAATCTATGACTGTTCTTCCACTCGGTTTATTCATTCCACTGGCGAGTTTTGCTAAAAATTTATTATAAGATACACCTGCAGATGATGTAAGATGCGTCTTATCGTAAATATCTCTTTGGATATACTGTGCGATCATTGAAGCTGGTAAGTCTCTTCTAACGAGCTCTGTAACATCTAAATATGCTTCATCTAATGATAATGGCTCAACGATATCTGTATAACTCTTAAAGATAGCCATGATGTCATTCGAAACTTCTCTATAATGATTTAACCTTGGACGAACATAGTAACCATCAGGACATAGTTTATGTGCTTGAGCCATTGGCATTGCAGAATGTACACCAAATTTTCTAGCTTCATAACTAGCTGTTGAAACCACACCTCTACCAGAAGCTCGTCCACCTATAATGACTGGTTTACCTTTTAATGTTGGATTATCCCTCACTTCCACTTGAGCAAAGAAAGCATCCATATCGATATGAATTATTCGCCGTTCCATTGTATACACCTCTACAAAAAAATAGGAAGTTGGTTGCCCAAATTCCTATATATTATATCAAAATTTCTATTAACTTGTTGATTGTAAGTCTTTGTTCTCTGAAAATAGATTAATTCCTACTTCAGTATCTTCAACGTATTTCATCTGTTTATTACTATAAATAATTTGAACCATATAGAAATCCCCTATACAAGCTGCACCATGAAAAGAAAAGATATAAATGATAGAAGATACTTGTAGCCATAATAAAGAGACAAGTAAAGCTAAACTTATTATGACAAAAGGTGCTAGCAAAATAATATAAAACTGCTTCCTATTAAATATAGCATGAGGCATTGTCGCAAAAAACATACCATTCATATAACCATATTTAACTTTAGAAGAAGGATTAAATAATTTAAAGCAAATACCGTGAATCAATTCATGTACAAATACTAATACAATTAAACCAATTATCCCGGTTACGATATTCCTTAAAAACCCCTCATCATAAACATATACAACATTTGCTATAACTTTAAAACTAATTAGTATTAGTGAAAGAAATAGAACAAACTGTAATAACGCTAATCTTTTTAAAATAGAAACGTTGTTAATTAAGTCAATTTTAAGCATCTAACTCCCCCATAAAACCAATTCTTAATAATCTTTACATGCTTATTATAAAATATAATTGCCGTTATTACTAATCATTACACAATTTATGTCATTTTATTATTTCAATTGACTTAAAGATACTTTATACAATTTATCGTCATTACCTGAAGGGTTTCCTCTACCATCGGAATTATTACTAATGAAATATATTTCATTATTTACGATATAAACATCTCTAATTCTTCCATAATCAGAAGCAACTTTATTCATTTTGTTATTATTTATATCAAACTTCATTATACCTTCACCACGTAAAGCAGCAGAATAAATTATCCCATCATGATAAGCAAGACCTGATGGAGCCCAAGTATCATCTGATCCTGAAGTGAATAATGGAGATTCCATAATAGATTTTTCTTCATTACCTTCAATTACTGGCCATCCATAATTATGTCCTTTTGTAATTTCATTTATTTCATCATTCGCTTGATTACCATGTTCACTCGCATACATCTTATCATCTGAAGTCCAAACCATGCCTTGTGGATTCCTATGACCATAACTATAAACATAAGAATTAGAAAATGCATTATCACTTGGTTTACTACCATCAAGGTTCAATCTTAAAATTTTTCCACCTAGTGAATTTCTATCTTGTGCATTTTGTTCATCAGAAGCATCACCGGTTGTTGCATATAACTTATTATCAGGTCCAATTTTCAGTCTTCCTCCATGATGATATTGACCACTAGGAATATCATCTAACAATAATGCTTCTTCATTCCATGTATCGCCATCTAGTTTCAACTTCACGATGCGATTGAACTGTCCATCATTATTTTCATACGTATAATACGCGTAAGCTTCATTAGAATTCTCAAAATCTGGTGCAAGAACTAAACCTAATAGACCAGCCTCAGCAGCAGTTGATACATCTTCTTCTAAGTTCACTTTCTGTTCTATCTTCTTATCCCCTTTAATCTTAACAATCTTGCCAGGACGCTCAGTTAAATAAAAAGTATCACTAGTCTTCGCAATACTCCATGGCGTATCTAAGTTATCAACCACTGTTTCAACACCTTTAGTTTCCTTGCTATCTTTTTGATTATCCGATTCACCCTGTTGTTTAGTTGCATTATTTTGGGTTTGGTTTTTTGTTTCTTCAGTCTTCTCACTAGCATCTTTACTAGAATCACTACCACAAGCAGACAATAAAAAACAGACCGATATGGCACTCATTAATACGTTCTTCATAAACAACCCTCCTTAATTTATTTATACAGATGTATGCGCATTCATACAATAAAATAGCTCAAAAAGAAGAGGCAGAAACAAATTAATTGTCTCTGCCTCTTCTCATTATATTAGTAATAATGGCTAGCTGTTTAATCAGTTATTTTTTCTATTAAAGCAACTGTCTCTACATGTGTAGTATGTGGAAACATATCTACAGGTGTGATTTCTTTTAATTGATAACCACTTCCTTTTAATATCTCTACATCTCTTACTTGTGTTGCTGGATTACATGATATATACACAATTCTCTTAGGTGAAAGTTCTATTAAAGTTTCAATAAATGTTTGATCGCATCCTTTTCTTGGTGGATCGACCATTACGACTTCTGGCTTTATACCTTCTTTTTGCCATTTTAAAATGATTTCTTCTGCTTTTCCTGCTTCCCATGTCGCATTATCTATATGATTGATTTCTGCATTTTCTTTCGCATTTTCTATAGCTTGCTCTACAACTTCAACGCCGTAAACATGTTTAGCTTTTGGTGACATATAAGATCCTATTGTCCCGATTCCGCAATATGCATCTATAACTGTTTCTTCTCCATCTAATTGTGCATATTCTAAAGCTTTGTTATATAATTTCTCTGTTTGTACTGGATTGATTTGATAGAAAGAAGAGTCAGATATTTTAAACTGAAATTCTGAGAGTTTGTCAGAAATCGTGTCTTGTCCATACAATGTATGTGACGTATTACCCATTATAACGTTTGATTTTTCTAAGTTTATATTATGTTTAATACTTACAACATTATCAAATTCTGACGTGATATATTCTATAATTTTGTTTTTATGGCTTAATTGTTTGCTGTTTGTTACAAATATAACCATTGTTTCTCCAGTATAATATCCGCTTCTCAATATGATATGTCTTAACTCACCTTTATGTTTTCGCTCATTATAAATGCTTATATTAATTTGCTCTAATAAAGCTTTAAGTTTAATCATAATTTGATCATGTTTTTCATCTTGTATCATACAATGGTCAATATTTACGATATCATGGCTTCTCTGTCTATAGAAACCTAACTCAATTTCGCCTTGTTCATTCTTACCCACTGGTATTTGTGATTTATTTCGATATTGCCATGGATTTTCCATTCCGATTGTTTCATGAATAACCGTATCTTCAAAGTTTGATTTACGTTTAAATAAGTTTACAACTTGTTCTTTTTTCATTTCTAATTGTGCTCTATAGCTCAAATGTTGAAGTTGGCATCCTCCACACACGCTATAATACTCACAGGGTGGTTCAATTCTTTTTTCAGATGCTTCTTTAATTGTTATTAATTTACCGATAGCGAATTGCTTTTTTACTTTAATAACTTTAAATTCAATCGTTTCATCTTTTATTGCATTTGGTACGAAAATAGGATAACGATCAAATTTAACAACACCATGTCCTTCATGTGTAAAATCGATCACTTGTCCTGTGTATATTTCGTTTTTATTAACTATACCTGCCATAATAACTCCTTCTTTCACGTTAAACATAGAAAAAAGGGACAAAATAATGTCCCCCTGTATTTATTCTTCTGTTAGTTCTTCGTGTAATCTTTCTCGTTCTTTTTCTACCGTTTCAATACCATGTTCTCTCTTCACTCTTTCAAGTTTAGAAAATACTTCTATATGTTGTTTTAAGTTCAAGAAATTAGCAGGTAATACGCCACCAAATTCTCCATCAACATTTAATTGAATTTGTTCAAATGATGAAACGTTTATTGTTTTAGCTTTTGAATAATGAACTTTAGGGTGATTGATATGATCACCTCTTGAAGCAAGCGTCATAATATGACCTAGTTCAGCAATGTTCACTTTTTCTAAAATGAGCAATGTGAAATTCCCATCATTAATATCTGCATCAGGTACAAGCTTTTCAAATCCTCCGATAGAATTTGTTAGGCCAATTAAGAACATCATTGCTTCACCTTGAAATACATTTCCATCATATTCAATGCGAATATCTGTCGCCTTAATTTGAGGTAACATCTCTAAACCTTTAATATAATAGGCTAATGGACCTACCATCGTTTTAAGTTTACTTGGTGCTTCATATGATACTTCTGTAATTTTTCCGCCACCAGCAATGTTTATAAAATAACGATTATTCATTTTACCTACATCAACTGGAACTAAATCACCTTTAATAATCGTATCAACGGCTTCCATAATACTATTCGGTATAAGTAATGCTCTACCAAAATCGTTTACAGTACCCATAGGAATTAATCCTAATTTAGGACGTTTTTTAGCTTCTGCTATTCCATTAATCACTTCATTTAATGTACCATCCCCACCAGCTGCAATGATAACATCATAATCGTACTTTAATGCTTCTCTAGCTGCATTTGTTGCATCACCAGCACTTGTGGTAGCATGTGCACTTGTCTCGTATCCAGCTTGTTCTAATTTAATTAACACATCAGGTAATGCCCTTTTAAATACTTCTCGTCCTGATGTTGGGTTATAAATGATCCTAGCTTTTTTCTTCATTGTGATCCCTCTTGTATTTTCTTATATCTTTATATTAAAGCAAATGTTAAATATAAGAAAGTAAAAAATGATTAGCGTTTTTTTGTTCCAAAAATATTTCTCACAATTTCTCTTCCAATTTGTCTCCCTACCGTAGAAAGTAATTTTGAAGTTTCTTTTTGGAATTGAGAAGACTTCTCTTTTTTCTTTGGTTCTGAGTCTTTTTGTGTATTTTTAGTTTTCTTAGAACTTTTACTTTCTTCAGATGTTTCTGGTTGCTTTTCTATTTTTTTCTGCAGCATTTCAAAAGCACTTTCTCGATCAAATGTTTCTTTATAAGTTTCGTTCAATGGCGAATTATTTATAAGGTCTTTTTTGACATGTTCATCAATTACACCAATTTTACTTTCTGGAGGACGGATAAATGCACGTTCAACTATATTTGGTTGTCCTTCTTCATTTAAGAATGAAATAAGAGCTTCACCAGTTTTTAATTCTCCAATCACTTGAGCTGTATCAAAATTTTCATTTTGTCTGAATGTTTGTGCTGCACTTTTAATTGCTTTTTGGTCTTTAGGTGTATAACTTCTTAATGCATGTTGAACTCTGTTACCAAGTTGTCCGAGAACAGATTCAGGTATATCAATTGGATTTTGAGTTACAAAATAAATCCCTACACCTTTAGAACGAATTAATCGTACAACTTGTTCAACTTTTTCAATAAGTTCCTTGGAACTATCATTAAATAATAAATGAGCTTCATCAAAGAAGAACACAATTTTAGGCTTTTCAGGATCTCCAACTTCAGGTAGACTCTCGAATAATTCAGATAATAACCACAATAAGAATGTAGCATATAATTTTGGCTTTTGATATAAGACAGATGCGTCTAATACGTTAATCATACCTTTACCAGACTCATCAAATTTAATAAAATCTTCTAACTCTAGAGCTGGTTCACCAAAGAAAGTTTCTGCACCTTCAGATTCTAATCTTAACAACGAACGTTGAATCGCACCTATAGAAGCAGAAGAAATATTTCCGTACTTTTCAGCATACTCGGCCCTATTAGCATTTATTTCTTTTAAGAGTGCTTTAAAGTCTTTCATATCAATTAGTAATAGTCCACTCTCATCAGCAACTTTAAATACAATATCTAAAACACCAAGCTGAGTATTGTTCAAGTCTAATAATTTACCAATTAAAAGAGGACCCATTTCTGTAATAGTTGTTCTTACAGGAACACCATTTTTTTGAAAAATATCAAATAAAGTTACAGGATACGCATTATTGCTATATTCATCAAGCTTTAATAAGTCTAGTCGTTCTTGAATTTTATCATTGATAGAACCAGATTCAGCTATGCTAGAAATATCCCCTTTAATATCAGACATAAAAACAGGAACACCAGCTTTTGAGAATTGCTCAGCCAAAACTTTTAAAGTAATTGTCTTCCCAGTACCAGTAGCACCAGCAATTAAACCATGTCTATTAGCTTGACTTAATTCTAAATTAACTTCATTTTCATTTTTAGCAATTTTTAATTGTGTCATGTGCAGTCAGTCCTCCATTATCAATATGATTTATTACCATTGTACTTTAACTCAACGACCATGCAAGCAATAACATAAATGAAGAAAGTTATTTTCAGCAAATAATAGAGCGTAAATAGGTTGTTCTTACTGGCAGAATTCCGAATTATGCTTTTTAGAATGCTCTTACTGGCAGAATTCTGAATTGTGCTTCTTAGACTGTTCTTACTAGCAGAATTCCGAATTATGCTCCTTAGATTGTTCTTACTGGCAGAATTCCGAATTATGCTCCTTAGTGACAGCCCCTCTTACGAACATTTCTCAGAATTTTGTCCCTTACACGATAAAAAAAAACGCTCATTCATTAGGTTTAGCTAATGAATGAGCGTTAATTAATATAAGTCTCTCAATTCTAACTTATATCTTTATATTTATCTTTTTTCTAATTCTGATTTTAGTATTTGGTTAACAACTTGTGGGTTAGCTTGTCCTTTTGAAATTTTCATAATTTGACCAACTAAGAAGCCCATTGCTTTACCTTTACCATTTTTAAAGTCTTCTACTGATTGTGGATTGTTATCTAAAGCTTCAGTAACAAATCCTAATAATGTCGCTTCGTCTGAAATTTGAACAAGACCTTTGTCTTTCATAATTTGATGAGCGTCTCCACCATTTTGTGCTAATTCTGGGAATACTTTTTTAGCGATTTTACTACTCATTGTACCGTCTTCTATTAGCTTAATCATTCCTGCTAAGTTTTCAGGTGTAAGTGCAGTATCATTTAATTCTATTTGATTTTTGTTTAAGTATTCATTTACTCCACCCATTAACCAGTTAGAAGTTAATTTAACATCTGCGCCATGTTTAATAGCTTCTTCAAAGAAATCTGACATTTCTTTAGTTAATGTTAATACATGAGCATCATATGCTGGCAATCCTAAATCATTTACGTAACGTTCTTTACGTACGTCTGGTAAGTCAGGAATTGTCTTACGAACACGCTCTTTCCATTCATCATCAACATATAATGGTACTAAGTCTGGTTCTGGGAAGTAACGATAATCATCTGAACCTTCTTTTATACGCATTAAAATTGTTTCTCCAGTTGATTCGTTAAAACGACGTGTTTCTTGTAAAATTTCTCCGCCTGCTAATAATACTTCTGCTTGGCGTTTTTCTTCATGTTCTAAACCTTTACGTACATAGTTAAATGAGTTTAAGTTCTTAAGCTCTGCTTTAGTACCGAACTCTTCTTGACCATATGGACGTAATGATATATTTGCATCACAACGTAAAGATCCTTCTTCCATTTTACAGTCAGAAACGCCTGTATATTGAATGATTGCACGTAATTTTTCTAAATAAGCATAAGCTTCCTTAGGTGAACGAATATCTGGTTCTGATACGATTTCAATTAATGGCGTACCTTGACGGTTTAAATCCACTAATGAGTAACCATCTTTATGTGATAGTTTACCCGCATCTTCTTCCATGTGTAAACGCGTAATACCGATACGTTTTGTTTCTCCGTCTACTTCAATATCAATCCAACCATTTTCGCCGATTGGTTGATCGAATTGAGAAATTTGGTAAGCTTTTGGATTATCTGGATAGAAATAGTTTTTTCTATCGAATTTAGATTCTTTAGCAATGTCCATGTTTAATGCCATTGCTGCACGCATAGCCCAGTCCACAGCAGTCTTGTTAACTACTGGTAAGACACCTGGATATGCTAAGTCAATTACGTTTGTATTTGTATTAGGTTCCGCACCAAAATGAGCTGGTGATGGTGAAAACATTTTTGATTCTGTTTTTAGTTCGACGTGTACTTCTAAGCCGATTATTGTTTCAAAATGCATTCAGATTCACACTCCTTGTAATGTTTTATAGTCATCATGTAAGTTAAATTGAGTTTCGTATTGATAAGCAACTTTGTATAATGTTTTTTCATCGAATGGTTTACCAACAATTTGTAAACCAATTGGACGACCATTTGATTTACCACAAGGAATTGAGATAGAAGGTACACCTGCTAAGTTAACTGGAATTGTTAAAATATCATTTGCATACATTGTCAATGGATCATCGACTTGTTCACCAATGTTAAATGCTGTTGTTGGTGCAGTTGGTCCTACGATAACATCATAGTCATTAAATACTTTTTCAAAATCTTGTTTTATTAAAGTACGTACTTTTTGAGCTTTTTTGTAGTAAGCATCGTAATAACCTGAGCTTAATGCAAATGTTCCTAACATAATACGTCGTTTAACTTCATCTCCAAAACCTTCTCCACGAGACTTTTTATATAATTCTTCAAGTGTATGAGCTGATTTTGAATGATAACCATAACGGATACCATCGAATCGAGCTAAGTTAGCTGAAGCTTCAGAAGATGCAATAATATAGTAACTCGCAACACCGTATTTCGTATTTGGTAATGATACACGGTCTACAGTTGCACCAAGTGACTCAAGTGTCTTAACTGCTTCATTAACTGAGTTCTTAACGTCTTCAGAAACACCAGATCCAATAAATTCTTCTGGAACAGCTATTTTTAATCCTTTAATATCTTTACCAATTTCAGATGTGAAATCCACATTTTCAATTGGCGCACTTGTTGAGTCTTGAGCATCGTGTCCAGAAATAGTTTCTAAAATTAATGCATTGTCTTTAACACTACGTGTAATTGGGCCAATTTGATCTAATGAAGATGCAAATGCTACTAAACCAAAACGTGATACTCGACCGTATGTAGGTTTCATACCTACTACACCACAATAAGATGCTGGTTGACGAATTGAGCCACCTGTATCTGAACCTAAAGCAAATGGTACTAAGCTTGCTGCTACTGCTGCAGCTGAACCACCTGATGATCCACCAGGTACTGCTTTATGGTCAAATGGGTTAACAGTTGTCTTAAAGTAAGAGTTCTCATTTGAACCACCCATTGCAAATTCATCCATATTTAATTTACCAACTAAAATACCATTTTCAGCATTTAATTGTTTCATCACTGTTGATTCATAAATAGGAATAAAGCCTTCTAACATTTTACTTGCACATGTAGTTTCTACACCTTCAGTAATAATGTTGTCTTTGATACCCATTGGAATACCAAATAACTTACCTTCCATTTTATCTTCAGCTTGTAGTTTATCTTGTTCTTCAGCCTTTTTAATTGCTTCTTCCTTGTTTAAAGCTAAGAATGCTTTGACATTTATATCATCTGCTTCAATTGCTTCAAAAATATCTCTTACAATTTCAGATGGCTTAATTTCTTTATTTTTAATCATTTCTGATAAACGCTCAATTGTTTCATAACGAATTGTCATGCCTTAGTCCTCCTCATTCATAATAGCTGGAACTTTAAATTGTCCCGCTTCTTTTTCTTTAGCATTAAGTAATGCTTGTTCTTGAGGAATTCCTAATTCACTCTTATCTTCTCTTAGAACATTTTGTAAATCCAATACATGGAATGTTGGTTCAACATTTTCAGTATCAACTTCATCTAATTGTCCTGCAAAGTTTAAGATCTTCTCTAAAGATTTTGTGAATTCATTGACTTCGTCTTGTGAAACTTCAAGTCTAGCTAAATTAGCAACATGTTCAACTTGCTCAGATGTTACCTTCGTCATGTGCGACGCCTCCTTAGTTAATCTAACATCATACAATTTTACCAAATTTTCATATAAAAATCTAAAGTTATTGAAAATTAGCTTCATGAAAGCGCATACATTGTGTATAATAAATTATCAGAATTTTTTCTGAATTTTATGTCAATGAGTAAGAGGTGGTTTTTCATGTTTATACTTGGAAATGCATTTAAGAATGTTAAGGTCGAAACTACTTGGGAAACATATGTCATGATTGCTGTTTATTTTGCAATTCTACTAGCAATTGGATTCTATGCTTACAAACGTTCGACGAGTACGCTCGATGAATATATGTTGGGTGGTAGAGACTTAGGGCCATTAGTAACTGCCCTATCAGCAGGTGCTTCAGATATGAGTGGTTGGATGATCATGGGGTTACCTGGTTCCGTTTATAGCACTGGTTTATCTGCAACTTGGATAGCGATAGGACTTACAATCGGTGCTTGGTTAAATTATATGCTCGTTGCATCTCGATTAAGAATTTATACTGAGTTAACCGATAATGCGATAACTTTACCTGACTATTTTGAAAAGCGTTTATCAGATAATACAAGAATTGTAAAAGTGATTTCCGGACTAGTTATTATAGTATTTTTCACTTTATACACACATTCAGGAATGGTTGCAGGTGGTGTGTTATTCAACAGTGCTTTCGGTATAGATTACCACGTAGGTCTATTAATAGCTGCGAGTATCGTTATTCTATACACATTATTTGGTGGTTATCTCGCCGTTTCATTAACTGATTTCTTTCAAGGTGTCATTATGATACTTGCTTTAGTCCTTGTTCCAATAGTAGCTTTATTAAAATTAAATGGACTAGATACTTTTGCAGAAGTCGGTCAACTCAAGCCAACGAACTTAGATTGGTTTAAAGGTACGACGACTGTTGGCATTATCAGTTTACTTGCTTGGGGATTAGGATATTTTGGGCAACCACATATAATAGTACGTTTTATGTCTATTAAATCACATAAACTTATGCCTAAAGCTCGTAAAATCGGAATATCTTGGATGGCAATTTCATTAATCGGGGCTTGTATTACAGGACTTCTAGGCATTGCTTTTGTCGAACAAACAAATGTAAAAGTAGATAATCCTGAAACAATATTCATTGTTATGAGCCAAATTTTGTTTCATCCATTAATTGCTGGATTTTTCTTAGCAGCAATTTTAGCTGCCATAATGAGTACGATTTCTTCTCAACTTCTTGTAACTTCAAGTGCATTAACTCAAGATTTTTATATGTTAATAAGAGGCAAAACATTACAAGATAAAGATCACGAAAAAGAATTCGTACTTGTAGGACGCTTATCAGTATTAATCGTTTCAATAGTTGCAATGTACATAGCTTGGAACCCAAATGATACGATTTTAAATTTAGTTGGTAATGCATGGGCTGGTTTTGGTGCAGCTTTTGGCCCACTCGTCTTGTTATCTTTATATTGGAAACGACTCACTAAATATGGAGCAATTGCAGGTATTTTATCTGGTTCAATCGTTGTTATTTTCTGGATATTCATGAAAAATCACGGTGGCATTTTTGAATTCTATGAAATTATTCCAGGATTTATATCAAGTCTCGTATTAACAATATTAGTCAGTCTATTTACGAAAGCTCCTGAAGATATTAAAAAGTTCGACGAAATGGAAAAAATATTAAAAAATTAAAATTCTTTTTAAAATTTTATTCATTAAAATTTAGACTTATAAAAATATTAAATCACATCTTGAGGAAACGCTTATAGAACAAGCTATTAAGCAACTTATCATAATTTATATTTGTGGACAAATTGTGACACAATTTAATAAACATGGTAGACTAGATATGCACAAAAGTTACTTTTTACCCTTTGATTATTATTTCATTTGTGTATAATGGTCAACGTGCAACTTTAAAAAATATAAAAAATAAAGGAGCGGGAATATGTTTATTTTAGGACAAATTGACGCTAGTGCTGGAGTTGCTTCAGGCTGGCAGACTTACTTCATGATTATAGTCTACTTTGTAGTTTTATTAGCAATTGGTTATTATGCTTATAAACAATCAACAAGCAATTTAGATGAGTACATGCTAGGTGGCCGTAGTATAGGTCCTTATGTAACAGCATTATCCGCTGGTGCATCCGATATGAGTGGTTGGATGATTATGGGACTTCCAGGTGAAGTTTACAACATTGGATTATCAGCAACTTGGTTAGCAATCGGTTTAACAGTAGGTGCATGGTTAAATTACATATTAGTAGCGCCGAAATTACGTGTCTATACTGAACATACTGGAAATGCAATTACAATTCCAGATTTCTTTGAGAAACGTGTCGCAGATGATACACATGTATTAAAAATTATTTCAGGGATTATTATCGTAGTATTCTTTACGTTGTATACCTCAGTAGGTATGGTTTCTGGTGGTACTTTATTCGAAAGTGCTTTCGGAGTTGACTACAGACTAGGTATTATCATAACGGGTGGTATAGTTGTATTATATACTTTCTTTGGAGGATATTTAGCTGTTTCACTTACAGACTTCTTCCAAGGTGTGATTATGTTAATAGCAATGGTAATGGTACCTATTGCGGCATTATTAACATTAAATGGTTTAGACACTTTTAATACAGTGGCAGAAGTTAAACCATCAAACTTAGATTTATTTAAAGGTACTTCAGCTATTAGTATTATTGGTCTTATTGCATGGGGACTTGGTTATTTTGGACAACCACATATTATAGTAAGATTTATGTCAATTAAATCTCACAAATTACTACCTCAAGCTAGACGTTTTGGTATAGGTTGGATGGCTATTTCATTAATTGGTGCATGTTTAGTAGGTTTAACAGGTATTGCTTACATTCATGAAACAAGTCATACAATCGATAATCCAGAAACAATATTTATTTTAATGAGTCAAGTATTGTTCCATCCATTAGTTGGTGGATTCTTCTTAGCAGCTATTTTAGCAGCTATTATGAGTACAATATCTTCACAATTATTAGTAACATCAAGTGCTTTAACACAAGACTTCTACAGAATCATAACTAAAAAGCGTGGTCTTGAAGCAGACCGTGATAAAGAGTTTGTTTTGATAGGTAGATTTGCAGTATTATTAGTTGCAATTATAGCTATATTACTTGCATGGACACCAAACGACACAATCTTAAACCTTGTAGGTAATGCTTGGGCAGGATTTGGTGCTGCATTTGGTCCACTTGTATTAATGTCATTATATTGGAAAGGTTTAACTAAGAACGGCGCTATTGCAGGTATGGTTACTTCTTCTATCGTTGTATTATTCTGGATTATGATGAAGAGTCATGGCGGCATATTCGAACTATATGAAATCATTCCAGGTTTCTTTACGAACGTCGTTGTTACAGTAATAGTAAGTTCATTTACTAAAAAACCAACAAAAGAAGTTATTGATAGTTTAGATCATATGAATCGTGTTTTAAAAGAAGACTAATTAAACAAAAAGCTCTGAACACCCTATTAAGGGTTGTTCAGAGCTTTTTTGTTATAGATAAATATTTTTATAAATCAAATTTCTGTTCTAATCACTATTTATAAATATGAATTTGTGGTTCATCATCGTCTTTATCTTTTGTAATTAAAGCTTGTGGTTCTTCCCCATCAACAATTGATATTTCAATATCATCTACACCTTTGAAATATTTTTGAGATAAATCAGCTACATATTGAGTTACCCCTATTACTTCAGCTTTTCCATAATAATCAAGTGGAATTTTCACTTCAAGTTCAGTAAGTTTGTCATCATCAAACTTACCAGTACCAACTGATTGTGTGAAATTCGGGAAGTACTTTTGTAAGTCTTGATTAAACTGTTCAAAATTAGTATTTAAATTTTTGTCTAAGTTTGATGCTTCAGAAGATGGGAGTGTAACATTTTTTTGATTAATTTTTTCCCAACTTTTTACTGTTCTTTTACCGCCTTCACTAGATGCATGGGCAACAAATTTTCCAGGTTTAATATCACCTTCACCTGATTGAATGAAGATAGCAAAATTAATAGGAACATTTTTAAGATCATCTCTTACACGTAAGCGAGATAATATTTCTTCAGCCATCTCTTTACCTTTTTTCTGAACTTCTTTATTATCTAAGTTTTTAGTATAAGTTTCACCATAATCTTCTTTTTGATAAACATATTCACTATTCATTGCTAAACCAATTGTCATTCCAGATATTTTTTGTTTTTTAGCATCACTTTCTGTGAAATAGTCTTGTTCGATTATATGAGATAAGTATGTAGGTGAGTTATCTGCTATTTTTTCAGGATCTGTTTCTCCATCATGCGTTGGATTGAGTCCTAGGTTTTCTTTAGCTTTACTTTGCTCTTTTTCTTCATCACTCATATCCTTAATTTCTGCTTTAGTATATTTAGGTGCTAAATACGCACTTACTGTATCTTTATCTAAAAACTGTCCATCTCTATATAGGTAATCATCTGGTGAAAATGTTTGTTTACTTATATCTAACAAACCACTTTCGAATGCTTCACTGTTATAACTTGAAATCATGTTGTCTTGTGTTAATCCTCTAGCAGCACTGACTTTGAATGGTAATAAAGTACGGTAATAATCGCTAGAAATTTGCATTCCTGTAGATATTTGTTTTGTTTGCTCTTTTTCTTTATCAGATTTTTCTTGATCTGCTTTTTGAGTAGTATCTGATGAACATGCTGAAAGCAATATTACAGACGCTAAAATAAGAAACCCTTTTTTCATATCTTTAACCTCTATTCATTGATATTACGATATTTGTTTAACCAATCTTCTTCTGACCAAACTTCGATATTTAATTTTTCAGCTTTTTCTAGTTTGGAACCTGCATCTTCACCAGCAATAACAACATCTGTATTTTTTGTTACACTTCCTGTTACTTTTGCACCAAGTGATTGGATTACTTTTGTAGCTTCTGGTCTTGACATCTCTGCCATTTTACCAGTTAACACAAATGTTTTTCCACTAAAATCAGGATGACCTTCTATTTCAGATTGTTTTGTACCTGTATAAGACATATTAACATTTTTCTTTTTTAGCTTGTCTATTAATACTTTAATATCTTCATTTTCCATATAAGTAACAAGTGATTGAGCCATCTTATGCCCTACATCAGGTATTAATGTTAAATCATCAATTGTCACTTCAAATAATCGATCAATTGATTCATATTTTTCAGATATAATTCTACTAGCTTTTGTTCCAAGGTGTCTAACACCTAATCCGAACAATAAATGTTCTAAAGACTTTTCTTTTGATGCTTCGATTGCAGTCAATAAATTATGAACTTTTTTCTCACCCATACGTTCTAAAGGTAACAAATCTTCTGCTGTTAAGTAATATAAATCAGCAACATCTTTAATTTTATCATTTTGATAAAGTTGTTCTATTATTTTATCACCTAGACCATCAATATTCATTGCTTGTCTAGAAACAAAGTGAATCATACCTTCAACAAGTTGTGCAGGACATTTAGGATTTATACATCTTAACGCAACTTCTCCTTCAATTCTGACTAACTCATGTTCACAGCTAGGACAGTGCGTTGGCATATGGTAAACTTCACTATCGTCAGTTCTATCTTCAGCAATGCTTCTAACAACTTCAGGTATTATATCTCCAGCTTTTTTGATAATAACTTTATCACCTATACGAATATCTTTTTCGTGTATTAAGTCTTCATTATGTAAAGATGCTCTTGATACAGTTGTCCCTGCTACTTTAACAGGTTCTAGTATTGCTGTAGGTGTTACGACACCAGTTCTTCCAATACTAAGCTCAATATCTTTTAAAGTTGTTAACACTTCTTCAGCTGGGAATTTATATGCAATTGCCCATCTCGGAGACTTTTGTGTAAAGCCCAGTTCTTCTTGCTGACTGAGATCATCTACTTTTATGACTATACCATCAATATCGTAGGACAGCTGATTTCTTTGTTCCGTCCATTTACTAATAAAAGATAAGACCCCATCAATATCATCAAAAGTTTCTCTTTCTTTATTCGTTTTGAATCCTAATTCGTCTAAATTATTCAATGCTTCAGATTGACTAGCCGCTTCTATTTCTGTTAAATCATTTACACTATATAGAAATATATCAAGTTTTCTTTTTGCGGTTAATTTAGAATCGAGCTGTCTTAAAGAACCTGCAGCTGCATTTCTAGGATTGGCAAAAAGTTGTTCACCATTTTGCTCTTTAATTTCATTTAAAGACATAAATGACTTTCTAGGCATAAATGCTTCACCACGAACTTCTATAGATAGTGGTTCTTTAATTGTTAAAGGGATTGCATGTATTGTTTTTAAGTTTTCGGTTATATTTTCACCTGTTGTGCCATCACCTCGTGTTAAGCCTTGCACAAAGCGTCCGTTAACATACTTTAGTGAAACTGCAAGCCCATCAATTTTCAATTCACAAGTGTATTTAACATGATTTACTTTTTCTTTAACTCGTTGGTCAAACTTTTTTAAGTCTTCCTCATTAAAAGCATTCCCTAAAGACAACATAGGCGTGTCGTGATTAATTTTTTCAAATTGAGATAACGGTGGTCCACCAACTCTAACAGTTGGTGAATCAGCCGTCTTTAATTCAGGATGCTGTTCTTCTATAGAAATTAATTCATTTAATAACTTATCGTATTCACTATCAGGTACTGTTGGGTTATCTAATACATGATATTCGCGATTATAACGATGTAACAGTTGATGAAGTTCTTCAACTCTTGTTTTTAATTCATCCATAGTTTACTCTCCCTTTTTCTCAATTGGTGCAAATTGAGCTAATAAACGTTTTGGTCCTTCTTTTTTGAATATAATATCCAATTCAACTGAACCATTTTTATCATTTACAGCACTGACCATACCTTCTCCCCATGATTTATGAGTAACTTTATCACCAACATTCCATGAAGTTTCTGGTTTTTGTTGCGTATTCATACGTCCTGCAAATCCACGTTTCGGTACAGAAGTCTGTTTTGTTTTAAATGAAGTTTTCGGCTTAACACCATCCAGTAAATCTTCTGGAATTTCTTTTAAGAATCTAGATTTCATATTAGCTTGAGATCTACCAAATAATGTACGCGTTGTGGCGTGAGATAAATGAAGCTCTTGTTCAGCACGTGTTATAGCAACATATGCGATTCTTCGCTCTTCTTCCATTTCATGTTCTTCGCCAGATTGTAAACTTCTAAAGTGTGGAAAAATACTTTCTTCCATACCAATTATAAAGACAACTTTAAATTCTAATCCTTTTGCAGAGTGCATTGTCATCAATGTAACGCCCGCTTCTAGATCAGCATTATCAACATCTGCAACTAATGATAAATCTGTTAAGAAATTCATAAGTGATTGTTCTTCTATAGGTGTATTTTTCTCATAGTCTCTAGGAACTGATAAGAATTCATCAATATTTTCAAGTCTACTTTGAGATTCAATCGTTTGTTCATTTTCAAGCATACGTCTATATCCAGATTTATCTAATATTTGTTCAACAAGTTCAGTAATAGATAAAAACTCTTGCTGTTGCATTAAGTTATTCATCATCTCATAAAAATCAGCACCTTCTTGAGTGACCTTTTTAGATAATCCTATAAAATCAACTTCACCTAAAGCATCAAAGTAACTCAAGTTATTCATAGCTGCATATTGTGCGATTTTTTGAACAGATGTTGGACCTACACCACGTTTAGGTGTATTAATAATTCTTTCAAAACTTATATCATCATTACTGTTTGAAACTAATCTTAAATAACTAAGTATGTCTTTAATTTCTTTACGATCATAGAATTTCGTTCCGCCAACCATTGTATAAGGAATATTTGATTTCAAGAATGTTTCTTCAAGTACACGAGATTGAGCATTCGTTCTATATAATATAGCTATATCTTGATTATTATAGCCTTCTCGTTTTTTCTTTAAGATTTCACGAATAACGTATTCCGCTTCGTCTCTTTCAGTTGTAGCTTCATAATATTTAATTTTTTCACCTGATGTATTATCTGTCCATAAAGCTTTTGGTTTACGCTCTGAATTATTACGTATTACTTCATTAGCAGCTGTTAAAATCGTTTTTGTAGACCTGTAATTGCGTTCTAAAAAGATTGTTTGTGCTTTTGGATAATCTTCTTCAAACGATAAAATATTTTTAATATCCGCGCCTCTCCAACCATAAATAGATTGGTCAGAGTCACCCACTACACAAATATTTTGAAATTTACTTGCTAATAAATTAACAAGTGTATACTGCGCTTTGTTTGTATCTTGATATTCATCCACATGAATATATTGGAATTTATTTTGATAAAATTCTAATACTTCAGGTACACGATCAAACAGTTGAATCGTCATCATAATTAAATCATCAAAATCCAACGCATGATTTCTCAATAATTTATTTTGATATCCTTTATATACACGTGCAACCATCATTGCATAGAAATCATTTGCTTCTTTTTCTGCATCTTCGGCAGTCTTTAATTCATTTTTGAGGTTTGATATTGCTCCAATAAATGTTCTAGGTTCATACTTTTTACTATCAATGTTTTCCTTTTTCAAAATTTCTTTTATAACAGATTTTTGGTCAGTAGGATCAATAATAGTAAAGTTTCTTTCAATTCCTATACGATCAATGTCGCGTCTTAAGATTCTTACACACATTGAGTGGAATGTTGAAATCCAAATGCTTTCAGCTTCAGGTCCAACTAAATGACTAATTCTTTCTTTCATCTCTTTAGCTGCTTTATTTGTAAATGTAATAGCCAACACATTGTAAGGATTAACTTCTTTTTCATCTAATAAATATGCGATTCTATGTGTTAACACTCTTGTCTTACCACTACCAGCACCTGCCATAATAAGTAATGGGCCTTGAGTTGTTTGGACTGCTTGTTTTTGTTCGTCATTCATTCTATCTAACAATGCGTTCATAAAAACCTTCCTTTATTGTTTTACTTTTACTGTTTGTAAAGCTTTTTTCAAATCTTTATATATAATATTGCCAACAACGATTGTATCAGCAAATTCAGCCATCTCTTTAGCTTTTTCTTTATTGTTAATGCCGCCACCATATATTAACTGAGCATTTTCTAAATGTTCTTTCACTTCTTTCACTTCATCGACATTTCCATATTTCCCACTATATTCTAAATAAAATATTGGCATGTGATATAACTTGTCGACCATTCTTGCATAACTTATCAAATCTTCAATATCCAATTGAGTTCTAGCTTCTGTCAGTTTAGCAACTTTACTATCCTCATTCATGACGACATAAGCTTCAAGAAATATTTCATCAAAGTCCATCATGTAACCATATTTCTTTATTGCTTGTTGAAGTATACCATTGTGGTAATCAACTTTATTACTATTTAATACACTCGGTACAAAATAAAAATCAAAACCAGGTACAACACTTTCAATATTAGAAATTTCTAAAGCACATGGTAATGGATAGCGTCTAACTCGACTCATAAGATTTAATACATTATCTTCTGTAACATTATCTGTACCACCAATTATAATGGCGTCAGTACCAGATTCACATACCATCATTAAATCCTCATCTGTAATGGATTTAGCAGGATCTAATTTAAACACATGTTTCCATAACTTTATATCGTACATAGTTAAACTCCTTTAAATATCATAAGATTAATTATAGCATTTTTACCTTTAAATTCCGAAACTAAATAGGTTGATTCACATAAAAAAAGAAGCGAACTTTTCGCTTCTTACATACCATAATTATAGTATTCTTCTAATGTTGTATTTTGCTTATTTATTTCATTTGCTAAATCTTTACCTACATATCTTAAATGCCAAGGTTCATATTGATAACCTGTAATGTTCTCTTTACCATTAGGATATCTCACGATAAAACCATATTTATGTGCATGCTCTTTAATCCATTTTCCTTCGTTTGTATTACCAAAAGATTTTCTAAAATCATCAGTCGCTTTATTAGATCCCACATCAAATGCTAATCCAGTTTGATGTTCTGATTTACCTGGTTTCGCGCTATATTGATTTGCTGCTTTTTCTCCATCTCTTGCTACATAATCATTATATAACTGTTCTTGTTCTTCATATGAACGGTATCCACTTCTAAAAACAACATCTAATCCATCATTTCTAGCATCTTGAATCAGTTGGTTCAATTGAGTTCTTGCAGTTCTATTTTCACCTGGTGCGTAATCACTAGGTAAGTCTACTTTCTTATTTGCGAAAACATGACCATCAACATAAGTTATGCCATCTTTCTTCTTAATATTAGGTTGCTCATTTTTTTGATTATTTTTGTTATTTTGACCATTAGATTGTTCTTCTGTAGATGATTTATCTTCTGTATTTGAATGATTGCTTGAATCACTATTTACGCCACATGCACTTAACACTATAGAAGATATTCCAACGATTAAAAATAGTTTCTTCATGTGTAACGCTCCTTAATTTACTGAATTTAATTATTATATTACTATTTTAATAATTAATCAAAATAAATAAGCATATCGTACGATTTTGTTCGTGCATGTTTGCCTACCTTTTTATACAATCTTACGATTTTGTTCGTGCATGCTTGCCTACCTTTTTATACAATCTTACGATTTTGTTCGTGCATGCTTGCCTAGGGGTATGGTTCGAGCCTGTAGTCTCTCACTCATACTATTCCCTCAGGCGTCAGCACTTTACAAAATCGTTGAGAATATTCATTTTTATTCAAAAATAAGAGCAGAAATTCATTATTAAAATTGAATTTCTGCTCTTTTTAAAGTTTTAGGATATTTATGTCTTAAGCTTCATTTTGTATTCAAATCTGCTTTTATAGATACTCTTATCAGCAGTTTTACCTAGTACTGCTTTTAACACTACCCTTATCAGCAGTTTTGCCTAGTACTGCTTTTAACGCTACCCTTATCAGCAGTTTTGCCTAGTACTGCTTTTAACACACCTCTTATCAGCAATTTTGCCTAGTACTGCTTTTAACGCACCTCTTATCAGCAATTTTGCCTAGAACTGCTTTTAACACTACTCTTATCAGCAGTTTTACCTAGTACTGCTTTTAACACTACCCTTATCAGCAGTTTTGCCTAGTACTGCTTTTAACACTACCCTTATCAGCAGTTTTGCCTAGTACTGCTTTTAACGCACCTCTTATCAGCAATTTTGCCTAGTACTGCTTTTAACGCACCTCTTATCAGCGGTTTTGCCTAGAAATGCTTTTAACGCTACCCTTATCAGCAGTTTTGCCTAGAACTGCTTTTAACACTAACCTTATCTGCCCGCGGAAAGCATGCGCATAAAAAAATGCCAACAAAGTCTATTACTTTGCTGGCATTCTGATAATAGCTCTATGAGCTACCAAAATGATTATTATAAATTTCTAGGACATTTATATCCCAATCTCAAAAAATATTCTTACTATTTATTTTTCAAAATCAATATTCATTCTTTCAAGTATCATCGTGTATGCATCATTACCCCATTGTAAAGATCTTTTAACTCGAGAAATAGTCGCAGTTGATGCACCAGATTCTTTCTCGATATGTGCATATGTGAATCCTTGTTTGATCATTTTCGCAACTTGTAATCGTTGTGATAATGACTGTAATTCATTGACAGTACATAAATCATCAAAAAATTGATAACATTCTTCTCTAGTCTCTAGCGTTAGTACAGCATCAAATAGTTCGTCTAATGCTTTACCTCTTAATTTTTCGATTTGCAAAAAATCAACCCCTGTTTAATATAAGTTCATTAATTGCATTTTAACGCACTAACCTATTAAAGTACAGTATAAAGAATTTTATTCAATACCAGCTCTTCTAAATATAGTATCTACTTGATTTAAGTGATGCTTTTCATCGAAACATTCATCTAATTCAGTTTCATTTAACAAGTTCGTAATTTTCTCGTCTTGTTCTACTAGAGTTCTAAATGGTGTTTGTGTTTCCCATGATTCCATTGCTTTTGGCTGAACGATATCATAAGCCTCTTCTCTAACCATTCCTTTATTAATAAGTGTTAACATAACACGTTGTGAATAAATAAGTCCAAATGTCTTATCGATATTACGTTTCATATTTTCAGGATAAACAGTTAATCTATCAATGATATTAGTGAATCTATTTAAAGCGTAATCTAAAGCAATTGTAACATCTGGTAACATGATTCTTTCAGCTGATGAATGAGAGATATCTCTTTCATGCCATAATGGTACATTTTCATATGCAGTTGTAACATATCCTCTAATAACACGAGCTAAACCTGTTACATTTTCAGATCCAATTGGATTACGTTTGTGCGGCATTGCTGATGATCCTTTTTGACCTTTTGCAAATGCTTCTTCTACTTCACGTGTTTCAGTTTTTTGTAAACCACGTACTTCTACTGCAAATTTTTCAATAGAAGTTGCAATTAAGCCTAAAGTTGCAATGTAATAAGCATGGCGATCACGTTGTAGTGTTTGTGTAGAAACAGGTGCATAATCTAAGCCTAATTCTTTACATACATGCTCTTCAATTTCAGGTGGAATATTCGCAAAAGTACCAACTGCGCCACTCATTTTTCCTACTTCAATTTCTTCACGAACACGTTTGAATCTTTCTAAGTTACGTTTCATTTCTGTATACCAAAGTGCCATTTTTATACCAAATGTTGTTGGCTCAGCATGTACACCATGTGTTCTACCCATCATTAACGTTGTCTTATGTTCAATCGCTTTATTCTTTAAGACTTCTAAAAATCTTTCTATATCTTTTTCTATAATTTCATTAGCTTGTTTAATTACATAACTAAGCGCAGTGTCAACAACATCAGTTGACGTTAAACCATAATGTACCCACTTACGTTCTTCACCTAATGTTTCAGATACTTGTCTAGTAAACGCTACGACATCATGGCGCGTTTCTTGTTCAATTTCTTTAGCTCTATCAACGTCGACTTTAGCATTTTGTCTTATTAGTTTAACATCCTCAGCTGGAATATGTCCTAACTTGCTCCATGCTTCACACGCTAGTATTTCAACTTCTAACCATGCTTCAAAACGATTTTGTTCAGTCCAAATATTAGCCATTTCTTCTCTAGAATAACGTTCAATCATTGATAAATTCTCCTATCATTTTTTAGTCATTTACATTATAACAAACATTTTGTAACACGTACATTATTTATAAAATATCAAATAAAGTTCGTAATTAGATTGTTAAATCATTTATCTCTCTCATTATATATTGTAACAGTCGGATAATAAATTGAAAGTAGTTTCCCATTTATAATTTATATGTCCTTATAATCGCATCTTTGTTTTTTCATAAACAATAAAGACAATATGAAAATAAAACACCCTTGGAAGTTATATTTTTCGACTAACTTCCAAGGGTATTTTGATTTCAAACAATCATTTAATCATTCATTTTTTTGCCTACAAATTGTATTTCTTGTCTAAGTACTTCAATATCACCGTTCTTCTTTTCAATAAAGACAGGTTTTTCAAATCTTTTCACTGGTGTATAACCTTGTTCTTTCATTCTATTAAGACACATTTCTATCGTTTCATTTTCTTCAACTCTAAACTTCATCAGTATCATACGCCTTTAATTTTTTACTTCGTACACCTTTAACCCAGAAACCACCGTGGATGTTTTTAGGTTCATATGCAATAATAAAAGCTTTTGAATCTAACTGTTTTATTGTGTCCATTAATTTCAATTCAAATCTACGTGGTGTTAATATTTGCATTACAAGACGATCTCCATCTCTTCCTTTTGCAACATAATGTGTGACACCATACCCAAAGTCTCTCAACTTTCTAGGTAAATCTGTTTCATATTCTGCAGTTGTAACGTTCACAACGATATAACCTAATGCTATCTTTTCTTCTATCTTCATGCCTACAATAATACCCGTTGCAAATCCAAGTGCATAAGCTAATATATTCTGAATTTGGTCAAGACTATTTATTACTAAACCTAATCCGATAACATAAACGACTACTTCAAGTACACTCACAGCAGCGGCTATATATCGATATCCTTTTAGTGTTAAAATCGTTCTCATTGTTAAACAGGATACATATACTATATTAATTACAAATATAGAAAGTACCATTAGCCATGGATTATCTAATATAGCTGACATGCAAACCCTCCATTTATTAAAATACTGGAATTATTTTATCAATCAAACTTATGAAAGTCACGCATTATTTTGGCCAAGTATATCTTGTATAAGGCATTTCTCTTTTATGTGCATTTCTTACATAGTGATTCTGAATAATTTCTTGATCTTTTTCATTTATTTTTTTACCTTCTAAAAAGTCATCAATTACATCATAAGTTACTCCCAAAGCTTCTTCGTCTGGTAAAGCTGGTTTATCTTCTTCTAAATCGGCAGTAGGTACTTTATTAATTAAATGTTCTGGACCATCTAAATATTTTAAGATTGCTTTACCTTGTCTTTTATTCAAGCCAAATAAAGGAGCTATATCACAAGAACCATCACCAAACTTAGTGAAGAATCCAGTAATATTCTCAGCCGAATGATCAGTTCCTAGTACAATACCACTATGTGCTGAAGCAATTGAATATTGGACTTTCATGCGCTCTCTCGCTTTTTCATTTCCTTTTTGAAAATCTGTAAGTTCAACACCTGATTCTTTTAATGATTGAATACTTGCTTGAACTGCTGGTTTAATATTCACTGTTATACGTTTGCTTGGATTAATAAAATCTAAAGCATCTTGTGTATCTTGTTCATCAAACTGTTCACCATACGGCAATCTAACAGCGATAAATTGATATTGTTCATTTTCTTCAGCATTTAATTCTTCTACTGTTAACTGTGCTATTTTACCTAGCAATGTTGAATCTTGACCGCCTGAAATACCTAATACTAATGACTTCACAAAACTATGAGCTTTTATATAAGATTTCAAAAAATGTTTAATCTCTTCAAATTCACTATTAGGGTCTATTACTTTTTTTACATTCATTTCTTTAACTATGGTTGATTGCAAATCTCTCATTACTGTTCCACATCCTTAATAGATTCTGCAACTCTTTCTGCAACTTCAAATATTTTTTTATTCTTATTATCCCAACAAGCTTTACTTAAGTCTACAGGGTACTCTTCAGGATTTAAATAACGTTTATTTTCTTCCCATAATATCTCAAGGTTATCAAATGCAAATTGTTTTATATCATTAATTTCTGGCAATGAATAAACAAGTTTACCGTTTGTAAAAATATCGTGATGTAAATCAACAGCTTTAAAGTTTTTAATATATTTCATTTTATAAGTATGTACGGGATGGAACATTTTTAAACGTTCTTCTTTGTTTGGCTCTTCATGTTCTAAAGTTATATAATCTCCTTCAGATTTGTTCGTTAAAGTATTAATAACTCTATAGACATTTTTCTTACCAGGAACCGTAACTTTTTCTGCATTGTTAGAAATTTTAATACGATCTGAAAGTTCACCATTCTCATCTTCAATTGCCACAAGTTTGTATACAGCACCAAGAGCTGGTTGATCATATGCGGTAATAAGTTTAGTACCTACACCCCAAGCTGTAACTTTTGCTCCTTGTGCTTTTAAACTTGTGATTGTTTCTTCATCTAAGTCATTTGAAGCAAATATTTTTGCATCAGTGAATCCCGCTTCATCTAACATTCTTCTTGCTTCTTTAGATAAATACGCAATATCACCTGAGTCTAATCGAATACCTATAAAATTAATTTTATCGCCTAACTCTTTTGCTACTTTAATAGCGTTTGGTACACCGGATTTAAGTGTATGGAATGTATCTACGAGGAAAACACAATTTTTATGTCTTTCAGCATATTTTTTAAAAGCAATGTATTCATCATCATAAGTTTGTACCATTGAATGTGCATGTGTCCCTGAAATCGGAATACCAAATAATTTACCTGCTCTAACATTACTTGTTGAGTCAAATCCCCCAATGACCGCTGCTCTTGCACCCCATATAGCAGCATCCATTTCTTGTGCTCTTCTTGTACCAAATTCCATGACAATTTCATCACGTACCACTTGCTTAATTCTACTTGCTTTCGTAGCAATTAAAGTTTGAAAATTCACGATATTTAATAGCGCTGTTTCAACTAGTTGAGCTTGAATTAATGGTGCTTCAACTCTAAGGAGAGGTTCATTATTAAAACATAACTCCCCTTCTTTCATCGCTCTAATGTTACCTGTAAAACGTAAAGCTTTTAAATAATCTAAATAATCATCTTGATATCCAATTTCTCTCAAATATTCAATATCTGAATCTGTAAACTTGAAATTTTCAATAAATTGTACAATTCTCTCTAATCCACTAAAAATAGCATACCCACTATTAAATGGCATACTTCTAAAATATAGATCAAATATAGCTTTACGTTCATGAATCCCATCATTCCAATAAGTTTCGCCCATATTGATTTGATATAAATCCGTGTGTAACATTAAACTATCGTCTTCATATTTATACATTATTCAATACTCCTCAGGTTATATAATTTTATATTATTTTATCATACTTTCTAATTTAAATTTTAAAAAGTAACTTAAATATATCAACTCATTTATCTCTATGATAAAATACTTAAGATGTAAAATTAAGTGGGAGGCTAACAAATGAAAAATTCTTCATTCAAAAAATTATTTATTATACTTTCAATTATTGTAGCTATCTCCGGTTTCTCACAAGGAATGCTCTTACCATTAATTTCAGTAATATTTGAACGTAACGGGATCTCTAGTTCAGTAAACGGTATACATGCAACTTCTTTATATATTGGCGTATTTCTTTCTTCATTCTTTATTGAAGGACTAGTACGTAAATCCGGTTTTAAATATATGATACTAATTGGTGGCGCTATAGTTGCCTTATCTTTATTGTTATTCCCTACATTAAAAACTTTATCTATATGGTTTATTTTAAGACTTTTAATTGGTGTTGGTGATAACATGCTTCATTTTAGTACACAAACATGGTTAACACATATGACACCGAAACATAAACTTGGTAGAACAATTTCAGTATATGGATTCAGTTTTTCAGCAGGGTTTATGCTTGGACCTTTATTAGCTAAACTCGTAGACGTTTCAGAAGCATTACCATTTATTCTTTCAGCAATGCTCTCTATCATTACCATTTCGTTAGTACTTTTAATTCATAATGAATTTCCTTCATCGAATGTGCGTCCTATTAGCATGATTAATACATTGAAGAACTTCGGAGACGTCATAAAAACATCATGGATTGCTTTCATGTTTCCATTATTATATGGATTATTCGAAGCGGGACTACATAGTAACTTTCCAGTTTATGGTTTAAGAAATGGTCTTGATGTTACGAGTATCACATTAATATTACCAGCGTTCAGCTTAGGTGCTATTCTATTCCAAGTACCGTTAGGAATGTTTAGTGACATTCATGGTAGAAAAAAAGTATTACTCTGTTTAACTTTAATTGGAAGTATCATATTCCTCTTAGGTGACTTTTTACCTAATACAACCTTTATAATGATGGGATTATTTTTAATTGCAGGACTCTTTACAGGATCATTTTATGGTTTAGGTGTAAGTTATATGACAGACTTAACACCAAAGCATAACCTACCCGCTGGTAACTTAATGATCGCAATGTCATTCAGTATCGGTAGTATGATAGGACCAATATTAGGCGGAACAATTATTCAAATATCAAACGGAACGATATTCTTCACAATGATTGCTGTATTTGTATTTATCGTGTTCATACTACTATTAGTTCACCGAACACCACAACAAATAGAATAATATACGAAATATAAAATACGGAGGAACCAAATTGCATATGCAATTTGGTTTTTTTTATTTTCCGTTGTTTGATAATTTAAATATTCAGAACTTTCAATTGATTAGTTAGTTTATGCATGTTATAGTATCATTTATAATTAAAAAAATACTTTAACTTGGTAGAGAGTAAAAGCGAGGTTTATAATATGGATTATGTAAAATATAAAGATGACGTTATTAATAAGAAAGAAAAGGAACTTAAGTTCTTAAAGTATTTTAGTTCTAAAGATTTTGAAGTCATCGATATGAACTTCATTGAAAAACTACAATGGAAACAATTGACTCAGGATGATTTAAATAGTCTAGATACTAGAAGTATTTGGAAAAATGGTGATGCTTTTTATAGTTTAAGAAATGACTGGACTGATCAAATTCAGCATTATAGCCGCGAATATCAATTAAAAGCGTCTCGTGTCACATACGCTGGTCCTATTTCAATTAATGAACATATATTTACTAATTTAGGTGTAGAGATATTTAATCCAACAAGAAATGATATGTTGCAATGTTATCAGTACATTCATGATTTCATTCAAAAGGAGCTTGAACTTAATGTAGACTTTGCAGTTATTGGTCATTATCAATTATTCGACCTTTTATTGCCTAAAGAAGAACAAACTGAAGAATTATTTCTAGCAATAAGTGAAAGAAATATTTCAAAAATTTCTAAATTACTTTCTCAAAACCATACTTTAGTTCAACTATTAAAAACACCAACACATCATCAATTAGATTTCTTAACGAATTTTGCTGATGTTGAACATCCAACATATAAATCGTTACAGTATTGGAAATCTACTCTTGAGGCATCAGGCATTAATCATATCCATTTAGATATTACAACGATGCCTCCAAAATCATATTATGTAGGAAGTTTTATACAACTTTATCAAAATAATAATCGTAACCCTATCGCATCGGGTGGACACTATAACGGTACTTTAGAAGGTTTTGGGTTCGGTATTCAATTAAATTAATTTAGGAGGTTATTATGTTAACAGTTGCGCTAAGTAAAGGACGTCTTTTAAAAGATTTTATTAAATTTATAGATTCAAATGGTAATTCAAAATGGTCAGATGCGCTTAATAAAAGAGAGCGTAAACTGCAAATCCAAGTCGAAAATGTCAGATTTATCTTAGTTAAAGGTCATGATGTACCAACTTATGTTGAACAAGGCATTGCTGATATTGGTATAACGGGCAGTGATATTCTTGATGAAAAAGACAAACTCAATGTTAATAACTTAGTTGATTTACCTTTTGGGTTTTGTCATTTTGCTGTTGCAAGTAAACCAGATGTTACAGAATATAAAAAAATTGCCACAACATATGTGAAAACTACTAAAGCATATTTTAAAAATAAAGGACAAGATGTTTCTATCATTCCCCTATCTGGTTCAGTAGAATTAGCTGCCGTTGTGAATATGGTTGATGCAATAGTTGATATTGTTCAAACTGGCACAACTTTAAAATCTAATGGACTTGTTGAAAAAGAATCTATTGGGGATATAAATGCAAAATTAATAACAAATAAACATGCTTTCTTTAGTAAATCTAATGTTATCGAATCATTTATAGAAGAAATTGGGGTGTCTATCAATGCTATCTAAAACACAGTTTATTAAACAATTTGAGCAAGACAGAATTGCTGATGAGCGTAATACTGAAAGTGTAAAAAACATCATTGAAGATGTAAAAACAAATAAAGATCAAGCAATATTTAAATATAATAAAAAATTTGATAATGTTGATCTAGAACAAATTGAAGTGCCTCAACATGAAATTAAGAACAGTATTAATCTTATCTCACATGAATTAAAATCAGCACTCGAAACGAGTCATAAATATATTAAAGCGTTTCAACAAAAAATAAAGCACGAAAATGTAACTACAGGACAAACTTATCAACTTTACCATCCAATTGAAAAAGTAGGTATTTATGTTCCAGGCGGAAAAGCGAGTTATCCTTCAACTGTTTTAATGACAGCTACTCTTGCAAAAGTAGCAAATGTTAAAGAAATCATAGTTGTTACCCCACCACAAAAAGATGGCATTGACCCTGCTATATTAGCAGCATGTCATATTACAGGGGTAAATCGTGTGTTTCAAGTAGGTGGTGCTCAAAGTATTGCAGCACTTGCATATGGTACAGAATCAATACCTAAAGTAGATAAAATTGTTGGTCCCGGTAATCAATTTGTCTCACTAAGTAAACAATTACTATATGGTGTAGTTGGTATTGATCAAATCGCTGGTCCAAGTGAAATTGCACTTATTGCTGATGAGCATTCAAATGTGGACTATATCATTCAAGATATTTTAGCTCAAGCTGAACACGATGAACAAGCTCGAACTTTCTTATTATCAACAGATCAGTCATTTTTAAGTAAAGTTAATCAAAAGCTTCAACAAGCAATAGATCTAGCACCTAGAAAAAACATTATTGAGAAAAGCATAAAAAACTTTCATTATCCTATTTTAACAACAGATATTAATGAAACGATTGAAGTCGTAAATTATATCGCACCAGAACATTTATCTATTCAAACGACTGAACCAGACTTATATATTGGCAAAATTAAATATGTTGGCGCAATGTTTTTAGGTCAATACTCACCTGAAGCAATTGGTGATTACGCTGCAGGTCCAAGTCATGTTCTACCTACAGATCAGACAGCAAGGTTTTCAAATGGTCTTACTGTAAATGATTTCTTAACTAGCCACTCTGTTATTCATCTTGATGAACATGCTTATCAAGAAATTGCGCCAAGTGCAATTGCATTAGCTGAAGAAGAAGGTTTATACCAACATAAACAATCATTAGAAGTAAGATTAACAAACAACAAGGAGTCGTGAAATATGATTAGAATTAACAAAAACGAAAGTCCAATTCCTGCTTTGGATGAAGAAATATTAAAAGAAATTATATCCAATTCAGATTTTAACTTTTACCCTGATGAAGAATATGATGCATTTATTAATGCTTATGCTAATTATTATCAATTATCACCTAATCAAATTTCAGCAGCAAATGGTTCTGATGAATGGATTCAAAAATGTATGATTGCTTTACCAGATGGTCCAGTATTAACATTGAACCCTGACTTTTTCATGTACACAGCATATGCTCATCAAATTAATCGCCCTATCCATTATGTTGACGCTGAACAAGACTATACATTTTCATTAGACAAAATCAAAAATGAAATACGTCGTATCAAACCAGCATTTTTTATTATGAGTGTTCCACATAATCCTTCAGGTATTCAATACTCTCCAGAATTTTTAGAAGAAATTTCTGAGTTGATGAAGGAAATCGGAGGATACTTTGTTATTGATGAGGCATATTTAGATTTTGGTGATGCTTATGAAATCGAATTGAAAGATCACATCATTCAAATGAGGACATTAAGTAAAGCATTCGCACTTGCCGGATTAAGAGTTGGTATAGTTATTTCTACGAAAAAAACGATTCAAACTTTAAATAGTATTGCACATCCCTATCCTTTAAATACTTTAACTTTAACAATAGCGACTGCGCTATTTAATGATAAGGACCTTGTAAGCTCTTTATTGAACCGACAAAGACAATTATGTGTAAAACTTAGAACAATATTCGAAAATAATGTAAGTGACATTATTAATGTTTTGCCATCAAAAACAAATTTCGTATTAACATATGGTAACTTAGCTCAAGATTTAGGCAAATATATTTATAGTAAAGGGTTTTTACCTAGGTTTTATGATGAACCTAACATGAAGCAAACTGTACGCTACTCTATCGCAACTGAACCACAGTTAGAAGACTTAGAAAAAGTCGTAAAAGAATGGAGGCAAAGATATGACTTATCAAAAAGCAAGATCAACTAAAGAAACGGATATTAATATTCATTTGTTATTTAATGATGAAGCATCTCAAATTAATACTGGTGTAGGATTTTTAGATCATATGCTCACTTTATTTAGTTTTCATAGTGGTATAACTTTAAAAGTAAATGTAGATGGTGATACACATGTAGATGACCATCATACAGTTGAAGATATAGGTATTGTAATTGGTCAATTACTTTTAGAAGCAATTAAAGACAAAAAATCATTTAGTAGGTATGGCACTTTTTATATTCCAATGGATGAAACCCTAGCGCGTGTTGTAACAGATATTAGCGGTCGTCCCTTCTTATCATTTAATGCACAATTTTCTCGTGAAAAAGTTGGAACTTTTGATACTGAACTTGTAGAAGAATTTTTTAGAGCACTTGTAATTAATGCTAGATTAACAACACATATAGATTTAATTAGAGGTGGTAACACGCATCATGAAATTGAAGCTATATTTAAAGCATTTGCAAGAAGTTTAAAAATTGCCTTAAGTAAAGATGATTTCGATGGTGTCCCATCATCTAAGGGTGTGATTGAATAATGATAGCAATTATGGATTACGGTTTAGGTAATATTAAGAATATTGAACGTGCCCTTCTTCATTTAGGTTATGAAGCTGAATTAACATCAGACATTACGACTATAAAAAATAGTACACATGTAGTGTTACCTGGTGTTGGTCATTTCAAAGATGCAATGAATCAATTACAAAAAAGTGGTTTAGATAAAGTACTTAATGAAATAAAAGATACACATAGAATTATTGGAATCTGTTTAGGCATGCAAGTTCTATTTGAATTTAGCGAGGAAGGTGCTACTAAAGGACTCGGTCTACTTGAAGGTAAAGTTAAACCTATAGAAAGTCCCTATCCAGTACCACATTTAGGTTGGAATAATTTACAAAGTGAGCATCCTATTTTAAATGGTGATGTTTATTTTATACATTCATATCATGTTTCAACTAATTTACCTGTCATAGCGACTGCAGATTATGGGCAACCGATTACTGCAATTGTTCAACAAAAAAATATTATTGGCATTCAATTTCATCCTGAAAAAAGTGGTGACTATGGACTTGAAATTTTAGATTTAGCATTGAAAGAGGGGTTTTTAAATGATTGAAATATGGCCAGCAATTGATTTAATTGATTCAACAAGTGTGAGATTAACTGAAGGTAAATATGATTCAAAGGAATCCATGGCACGCACAGCTGAAGAAGCCATCGCCTTTTATTCAAAATTTGACCAAGTCTCTAGAATTCATGTTATCGATTTAATAGGAGCAAAAAAACAGCAACCAACAGAAGCGGACTACATAGAACAACTTGTTAATTTAACACATTTACCAATTGAAGTTGGTGGTGGCATTAGAAGCATCGACACGATTCAATCATATTTCGACAAAGGAATTGAATACATCATTGTCGGAACAAAAGGTATTCAAGATTTAAATTGGTTAAAACAAATTACAAACCAGTTTCCAAACAAAATTTATTTATCTGTTGATGCATACGTTGAAGAAATCAAATTAAACGGTTGGATTGAAGATGCAGGTATGAATCTATTCGACTTCATTAAAAGAATTGAACATCTTCCAATCGGAGGTATTATTTATACTGACATATCAAAAGATGGTAAGTTATCTGGACCTAACTTTGAGTTAACTGGCAAATTAGTGCAATCAACTTCAATTCCAATTATTGCATCTGGTGGAATAAGAAACAAAGATGATATCGATCAACTTAATCAATTAAACGTCCATGCAGCTATAGTTGGAAAAGCAGCAAATACTGATGAATTCTGGGAGGGTATTTCATGATCAAGAAAAGAATCATCCCTTGTTTAGATGTAAAAGATGGTCGAGTCGTTAAAGGAATAAAATTTAAAGGATTAAGAGATATAGGACACCCAGTCGAATTAGCAGAATATTATAACCAAGCAGCAGCAGATGAACTCGTGTTTTTAGACATATCTAAAACTGAAAATGG
Source organism: Mammaliicoccus sp. G-M28 (assembly GCF_022386595.1). Lineage (NCBI taxonomy): Bacteria > Bacillati > Bacillota > Bacilli > Caryophanales > Staphylococcaceae > Mammaliicoccus > Mammaliicoccus sp. G-M28. The sequence continues at coordinate 59,105 of NZ_JAJNIF010000006.1, read as the reverse complement.
ACATCAAATGATGTTAGATATTATTAGTCAAACTGCTTCTAAACTTTTTATCCCTCTAACTATTGGTGGAGGCATAAGTACTCTAGACGATATTTCTTCCCTTCTAAATCATGGTGCTGATAAAATTTCTTTAAACTCAAGTGCTTTACGTCATCCTAATTTCATACGTGAAGCAAGTGACAAGTTTGGAAAACAATGTATTTGTATAGCTGTTGATGCTAAGTGGGAAGAACAACTTCAAGATTGGTATTGCTATACTCACGGTGGTAAACAAAGAACAGATAAACGTGTGCTAGACTGGGTCAAAGAAGTAGAAAGTTTAGGCGCAGGTGAATTGCTTGTAACAAGTATGGATTATGATGGTGTTAAACAAGGCTTCGACCACACATTATTAAGCGAAATTACTAAACTCGTAAACATTCCAGTCATCGCTTCAGGAGGCGGAGGTAATAGTCAACATTTTGTCGATTTATTCACAGAAACAGACGTATCAGCTGGACTTGCTGCTAGTATCTTCCATGATAAAGAAACAACAATTCAAGCCGTTAAAACACATTTATCTAACGAAGGAGTGAATGTACGATGAGTCAATTAACACCTGATTTTTCAAAAGGTTTAGTGCCTGCAATATTGCAACATTACCAATCAGGTCAAGTACTAATGCTTGGCTATATGAATGAAGAAGCTTATAACTTAACAGTTCAAGAAAAAGTGTGCTGGTTTTATTCAAGAAGTAAAAATCGTCTTTGGAAAAAAGGCGAATCTTCAAATAATATTCAACATGTTTTAGATATAAAATTAGATTGTGACCAAGATACAATTTTATTACAAGTTAATCCAGATGGACCAACTTGTCATACTGGTTCGATTAGTTGTTTCAATACCGATGAACCTTATTCTCTTGAATCGTTAGAGTCAACAATTCAAGAAAGTGTAAACTCAAATAATCAAAAATCTTATACTAACTATTTGTTATCTGAAGGTATAGATAAAATTACAAAAAAATTTGGTGAAGAATCTTTCGAAGTTGTTATAGCTGCTATGAAACATGATAACTTGGAACTAACTAATGAAGTAGCAGATGTACTTTACCACCTATTTGTTCTTCTTCATGATCGAGGCGTGAAATTTGAAGAAGTAGTTGATGTATTGAAAGAACGTCACAAAAAATCAGGTAATTTCAAAGGTGAACGCAAGAATATTAATAATTGGTAATTTGTCATAAATCACATATTGCCAAAATATAGTAGTCGCTTATACTAGTACATAGAGGTGTAATTATGATACAAGAAAAAGCGACTACTTTTATTATAGATATGTATAAAGAACTTAATATAGATGAAACAAAAGCGCATAAAAGAATTCAAGAAATACAAGATGAAATAAATCAAACAGGAACATATACACATAATAAAGATGAACTTGAGTATGGTGCTAAAGTAGCGTGGAGAAATTCTAATAGATGTATAGGACGCCTTTTTTGGGACAAATTAACTGTCAGAGATTTAAGACATATCAATAGTGAAAAACAATTTCTACACTCTATTGAAGAACATATTGAACAAGCTACAAATAATGGCAAAATTAAACCTATGATTAGTATATACTCTAATCAAATTGAAATTAAGAATGAACAGCTTATCCGATATGCTGGGTATGAAAATTATGGTGATCCTAAGTCGAGAGAAACCACTCAACTCGCTCAACACCTAAATTGGCAAGGTAAGCATTCTGACTTTGATATACTCCCACTTATTTATCGTATTAATAAACAACCGCTGCAATTCCACTCTTATACTGAAGGATTAATTAAAGAAGTATCAATCAAACATGAGCAATTTCCTGCTTTAGAAAAGTTGCAATTAAAATGGTATGCAGTACCTATCATATCTAATATGGATTTAGAAATTGGTGGGCTTTATTATCATACTGCTCCATTTAATGGTTGGTATATGGAAACTGAAATTGGGGTTAGAAACTTTACAGATGAATATCGTTATGACAAATTGAAAGATATAGCTGAAGCTTTTAATTTAGATACATCAACAACATCAAGTTATTGGAGAGATAAAGCTTTAGTAGAATTTAACTACGCTGTTTTTCATTCGTTTAAACAATCTGGAGTTTCAATAGTAGATCATTACAACGCATCAAAGCAGTTTAAAAAGTTCGAAGACAATGAAAATAATGTTAATAGAAAAGTTACAGGTAAATGGAGTTGGCTAGCTCCCCCCCTTTCACCCTCACTTGTACATAATTATCATAAAGGCTATGATAATGAAATGAGAAGTCCTAACTTTTTATATAAACAAACAGAACAAGGTTGTCCATTCCATTAGAAAGGAAGTCTTTTATGAAATTATATTATTTAGGGCCATTAGGAACATTTTCACATATGGCTGCATTAAAATATAAACAAAATGAAATAGAAGAATATATACCAAAATCAAATTTATACGAAGTTGTTAAAGCAATAGAAACAGATCCACAAAATATAGCAATTGCTCCTATAGAAAATTCTATAGAAGGAACGATTAACATTATTGCAGACTCATTAACAGAACAAAAAATTCATGTTATAGATGAATTACATTTAGACATTTCCTTTTCACTTTATGTTAAAAAGGGAACAAAATTAGAAGATATAAATGAAGTCGTTTCAATCGCACCAGCTATTAATCAGACTTCAAAATTCATTAAGAATCATAACTTTACATATCGGTATTCAGACAGTACAGTACAAAGTTTAGATGAGATAGATGACCATACTGCTGCAATTGCACCAATTGGTTTAGAAGAAACTAATAATGAAATAATCGCTCTACACCAACATATTGAAGACTATCCACATAACACAACAAGGTTTTTAGTACTATCTGCTCAAGAAAAACCAGTTAAAAAAGCAACAGACAGTATATTATTGATCACTCCAGATCAAGATAAACCTGGTCTACTAGCAAGTATATTAAATACATTTGCACTATTTAACATTAACCTTTCATGGATTGAATCACGTCCACTAAAGACTCAACTTGGAATGTATCATTTCTTTGTACAAGCTGATTGTAGTGCAGATGATGTAGAAATGAAAAAAGTTATTACGATATTGAAAACCTTAGAATTTAATGTGAAAGTACTAGGTAATTTTGATAAACATATATAAAAAGAGTGGGACAGAAATCTGATTTTATTAAAAGATTTCTTCGTCCCACTCTTTTATTTATTTACTATTTCTATGACCCGTTTCGTATTTATTTATCCATTCTTTTACTGTAACTTTTTCACTCAACTCACCAATCAAATCATAGGGAATCGTTTTTGTATTTGTAAATCTGATGCAACTTTTACCCATGTTTAATTTCGTTGGAACTCGTTCTGCATATTCACGTTCAAACCATTCTTTGAGTTCTTCCATTCCATACAATCCCATATGATATAAGGCAATATGATTTTTTTGAACGCCTATACTAATAAATGGCAGTGGTTCGTCAGTTCTATTTAAGTAACCTTTTGGATAAGTATTAAGTGGTACTACAAATGTAGGCATGCCATATTGTAATACTGGTTCAAATCCAATTGGAAGATGTTCTTGAATTACTTCATACAATTTAATATAAGCTTCTTTTCTTTTTGCATCGATTTGATCAATATAACTTTCTATTTCATTCATTAGATACACCTCTTATATTTGTATTAGTCTATCTACTTTATCTTTGTCAATGCGCGTTAAATGCTTATTATTCATCAAATATATATCAGTTGATTTTATGAATTTAATGTTATTTGAAGTGTCTCCTTCAAAATGATTATTGAAAATATAAATATCTTTATTCTTAACTTTTTCATAACTCTTAACGAGAATACTTTGTTTACTTTTAATGTTTTTAAATGTATTTTCTCCAATTAATAATGTTGAACCTGCTTGTCCACCTCTATCAAACTGATTAATATCTAATGAATATTTACCGGTCGGTACTGCTAAATACCGGACGCCACCTTCACAATCAATAAATGTATTATTTGTTACTGTTGTTTCTTTTGATTTTAAAAGTGTAACCGCAAAATCTCCTAAGCCTTCAAATGTATTATTTTGAATATGAATATTTTCATAAAACGCATTATACATACTTGCATGTGAACCAACCGCCCTGTTCCATGCTGACATATTTGGATCTCCAGAGTTTCCAAAATAACAATTTTCTATTAAGACATTTTTAGTAATCGTACCATCAGGTGCTCCAAACTTAGGAAATGCACCCTTAGTTTGTATGTCTATCTGTACCGCTTCACTAAATAGTCTCTTACCACTATCATCTCGAAATCCTAAAAATTTACACTTACTCACATAAAAACCATCTAAACCACACGCATCAATTGCATGTCCACCTACAACATTTTTAAAAGTTACGTTATGAATTTGAATATTGCTAGCATGACCAATCGACATAATCGTGTTGTTAGTATTATTAGTATGTCCATACGCATCGAAAGTTCCACCAATAATATTTATATTACTATGGCCGTTATATCCATAGTATTTTTTAAATTTATGACCATTTTTCAACATTGCATTAGATGATTTTCTTATAAGAGTTGCCTCATCATCTAGAATAAGTGTTGTATTTTCATAAATAACTAATTCATAAATGATATGGTAAACACCTTTTGGGATATAAACAGTTACTGGTCCTTTTCTTGCTTGTAACAATGCTAATTGGATACCAATTGTATCGGTTAACCCACACCCACCTTTAGCACCATAATTTTTCACGTTAACTATATTCTTCATACTTCATAACCACCTTAATATAGCGTATACTTTCATATATATTCATATTACACTGAAATTAAATTATAGACAATTAGGGGGAATTTAATTGAAGAAAGCATTAATAGTTGTAGATTATTCAAATGATTTTGTTGCTACTGATGGGAAACTAACTTGTGGTGAACCTGGTCAAAAAATCGAAAAAAATATATATAACAAAATTGAAGATTATAATACTAATCAAGATTTAATTTTTTATTTAATGGATTACCATTTTGAAAATGATCCTTATCATCCTGAAACGAAACTCTTTCCACCTCATAATATTAAGGGAACGAACGGTAGAGAATTATACAACACATTAAAATCTCAATACGAAGAAATCCAAAATTCCAAAAATGTATTTTGGTTAGATAAAACAAGATATAGTGCATTTTTCGGTACGAATCTAGATAGTTTGTTAAGAGAAAGAGCAGTTGATACTGTTGAGATAGTTGGTGTCTGTACTGATATTTGTGTACTCCATACTGCTATAGACGCTTATAATCTGAATTATAAAATTCATATTCCTAAAAATTGTGTAGCCTCATTTAATCAAGCTGGGCATGATTGGGCACTTACACATTTTGAAAATAGTATAGGCGCGTTTGTAGAATAGACAAGATGTTCGTGGTAAAATAAAGTGACAGAATATTCAAAGCTAAAGGAGAATTTACATTGGTAAACACATTTATATTTGGACATAAGAATCCAGACACAGATACTATTGCTTCAGCATTAGTAATGGAAGATTTACAAAAAGAACTTGGAAATGATGTTCAAGCAGTTAGACTTGGAGAAATTTCTGACGAAACACAATACGCATTAGATTATTTCAAAGTTGATGCACCTGCATTATTAGAAACACCTTTAAAAGGTAAAGACGTTATTTTAGTTGACCATAACGAATTCCAACAAAGTGCCGATGATATTACAGATGCGACTATAACAATGGTAGTTGATCATCATCGTATTAGTAATTTTGAAACTGGTGCCCCATTATATTACAGAGCTGAGCCAGTTGGTTGTACAACTACAATCCTTAAAAAAATGTACAATGAAAACAGTATAGAAATTAAACCTGAAATTGCTGGATTAATGATTTCAGCTATTATTTCTGACACACTTCTATTTAAATCACCAACATGTACAGACCAAGATAAAAAAGCTTGTGAAGAATTAGCTGAAATTGCCAATGTTGATTTAAATGAATATGGATTAGAAATGCTTAAAGCTGGTGCTTCAGTTAAAGGTAAAACACCAGAATTTTTATTAAATATGGATGCTAAATCATTCAACATGGGTGACAAACTTGTACGTATCGCTCAAGTTAACACTGTAGATGTAAAAGAAGTTCTTGAAATTCAAGAAGATGTTGAAAATGAAATCAACGCAATAATTGCAAATGAACAATACGATTTATTCGTATTTGTTATTACTGATATATTAAACAGTGATTCAACAGTGATTGCTTTAGGTAAAGAACAACAAGCAGTTGCAAAAGCATTTAATACTGAATTAAATGGTAATGTAGCAGTATTACCTGGCGTTGTGTCACGTAAGAAACAAGTTGTACCACCAATCGATGAATTATTAGGTAAATAATTTATAAGGAGTGTGATTGCAATGGAAATCAAACAAGGTACAAACAAGTTTTATGTAGGTAACTCGGAAAATGATTTTGAGGCAGAAATTACGTATCAAGATTTGGATGGTAAGACGCTCGTTGTAGATCATACATTTGTTGACCCTTCTTTAAGAGGTCACGGAATGGCTAGAAAGCTAGTTGATATTGTAATTGATAAAGCACGATCAGAAGGTAAAGTTATTGATCCAGTATGCCCTTACGTTCAAGATGTTATGACTAAAGACCAAAGCACACACGACGTATTAAAAAAATAATGATAAGAGTCCGGATATAATTCCTAACTCAAAAAAATAAGCATATCACGTAACTGAATTTTTCAGTTTTACAGTGATATGCTTATTTTTTAAATCTGCTTATACTGCACCTCTTATCAGCAATTTCTCTGTAACCTGCTTATACTGGTACTCTTATCAGCTATTTTACTGAAACTTGCTTTTACTGATACTCTTATCAGCAATTTCTCTTAAACCTGCTTTTACTGATACTCTTATCAGCAATTTTGCTGAAACTTGCTTTTACTACACCTCTTATCAGCAATTTTGCTGAAACTTGCTTTTACTACACCTCTTATCAGCAATTTTGCTGAAACTTGCTTATACTGGTACTCTTAAAAGTGCGCCGGGTAATGCATGAGGATAAAAATAGTGGCTTAGGAAATACTATGGACTGTAAACAAATTGAGCTTAAATTTATAGGTTCAGTTTGTTGATATTTGGAATTTTTTAGCGCTGACTCCTGGGGAAAAGCATGATTCGAAGACTACAGGCTGAGAACATGCCCACGGAAAGCATGCGCATAAAAAATACCAACAAAGTTCTAAGACTTTGCTGGTACTCTGATGGTAGCTCTACAAGTTACTTATATGAATTTATAAAAATTTAAAGCATAACTCTCAAAACATTTTCACTATATATTGAAGTATTAATTCCAGAATATTATATTTCGGTACTTTCCAGCACTCTCTTTAACATTGATTTGTACTGTGGCTTAGCTTTCTCTGTTGTACATTTATTTATAGGTGGATATTTTAAGTCTTGTGCGTCTTTTAAAGTAACTTCATCTATGTAATTTGATGCTTCTTCATAATCATAACAGCTTGGAAAAGCATATTTATGATTAAAATGATCAACGACAACTCTTGTTGTTGAAGATGGTTCTTGTTTAAATGGAACTAATGTAACCATTAATAATATAACTATACATAGAATACTTACAATCGCAAAAACTTTTTTAGACATTAAATTCTACCCCTATTTGCTTTCTTATTTCATCTAATACTTTTATAGTGTTTAATGTTCTTTCATGTGTGTTAATAGTTGATTCTATTTTATTTTCTTTGACACATTTCATAAATTCTATAATTTCTTCTTTCATTGTATATGTTTCGTCCCCTGTAAACTCGTTCAACAGCTCTCCATCTCTATTAAACACTTTTATATTAGACGGGGCACTAATTTTATCTATCATCACATAACCATTTTCTCCAATAATTTCTGAAGGGCTAACTCTATCGCATATTTTAGAATAACTAATTGTTGCTTGGAATGTATTAAAATCGAGTATTGCATTTCCTTGTCCGTCTGCTCCGGTATCAAGTTTAAATCCATTTGCTCGAATATTTTCAGGCATACCAAACAAATGTATAATTGGCGCTACAGTATAAACTCCAAGATCCATTAATGCACCATTACCAAGTTCTGGTTTAAATGCATTTTCAACAATACCATTCTTATATTTATCATATCTTGATGAATATTGATGATAATGAAAATCTGCATATCGTATTTCACCAATATCAATTTTTGCATTTGTAAATTCTACAAATGGAGATAATAATGTTGACTTCATTGCTTCCATAACAGTAACATTATATTCACTAGCAAGTTTTGAAAGGGTCTCAAATTGTGCTTGGATTATAGTTGCTGGTTTTTCGATTATGACATGCTTTTTATTTTTTATGGCTAATGCTGCCTGCTCAAAATGAAATGCATTAGGCGAAGCAATATATACCGCTTCAAAGTTTGGTGATTCACAAAATTGTTCTAGATTTGTAAATGTTTCAATTAGTTGGTGCTTTTCTTTATAATAGTTTGCTCTTTCATCTGTACGTGAAAATACAGCATATGGCTCAAAACCTTCTACTTGACTACCATTTTCAATGAATTTGTCACTAATCCAGTTCGTACCTATAAATCCAAATTTCATATAGTTTCACCTTTTCATAATATATTCTTAATAAAATGGTCTTTAATAAATAAAGACTTCGCTTTTAATTATAACTATTGTTAAAATATAAACAACAGAAGTATAAAGGGGTTATCAATCTTGTCTATAGCAAATCAATTTGAAAATATCCAATCGTTCTTCGATAGCGATATTACCAAAGATATTAAATTTAGAAAAAAACAATTAAGATTACTAAAAAAATCTATTAAATCAAATGAGAGTCAATTAATAGAAGCTTTGCAACACGATTTAGGCAAAAATGCAGTTGAATCTTATGCAACAGAAATCGGTTATATTTATAAAAGTATCTCTTTCATGTTAAAAGAAGTCAAGGGTTTAGCCAGTAAAAACAATGCTAATACACCTGTTTTTCTTTTCCCTAGTAAAAGTTATACAGTATATGAACCATATGGTACAGTTCTAATTATTGGTCCATTTAATTACCCTTTCCAACTTGTCATTGAACCTTTAATTGGGGCTATAGCAGCCGGTAATTGTGCTGTCGTAAAACCTTCAGAATTAACACCTAATGTCAGTGCAATCGTTCGAAAAATAATTGAAGAATCATTTGATCCTTCTTTCGTTTCTTGTGTTACTGGTGACAAAACGGTTACAGAAGAATTGTTAACTTTTCCATTTGATTTTGTGTTCTTTACAGGTTCAACAAAAATTGGTCAAAATGTATACGAGCAAGCTAGTAAACAGTTGATTCCTGTAGCACTTGAATTAGGTGGAAAAAGCCCAGCTATAGTTGATAAGACTGCCAATATTAAAGTAGCTGCTGAAAGAATTGCTTTTGGTAAATTCATTAATGCTGGTCAAACTTGTGTAGCACCTGATTACGTCATTATCGATGCTTCTATAAAACAACAATTTGTAAAAGCATTACAGTCTACAATCCAAGAATTTTACAGCAAAAATGCTCAAGACAGTGAAGATTTTGGTAGAGTTGTTAATGAAAGACATACTGACAGATTAATACATCTTTTAGAAAATACAAATGGTGATATCGTTTATGGTGGCAATTCTGATTTAGATCATTGCTATATCGAGCCAACTGTCATTGATAATGTTAAATTCGATGACATTTTAATGGAAGATGAAATATTCGGTCCAATCCTTCCAATCATGACTTATGAAGCCTTTGGAGACGCAATACAATTCATTAAGAACAAACCAAAACCATTATCCTTATACTTATTTAGTGAAGATGAGAATCATACTGATGAAGTCGTAAGAAGAATTTCATTTGGCGGTGGTTGCATAAATGACACCCTTTTACATGTAGGTAATCATAACTTGCCATTTGGTGGAGTTGGACTATCAGGAATAGGTAAATACCATGGTAAAGCCTCATTTGAATTATTTAGTAATGAAAAAGGCATAATGTTTAAAACAACTAAACTTGAAACCGGTGTACTTTTCCCGCCTTATAAAGGAAAAGGTAAATATGTAAGAGCAATGTTTAAAAAATAAAAAAGCTGGGACAATTTAATTGTCCTAGCTTTTTTATTTGAAATGCTTTTCTATTAATTGCTGCTTCTTATTAAACAAAGTTGGATACGATAAAAACCCTAGTATTACACTTGTCATAGTAGCTGCCGTTAATAGCATAAATACAATTAATATTTGAAAGAGCACAGCTTCTAAAGGATCAGCTCCAGCAATAATTTGACCACTCATCATGCCTGGCAACTGTACTAAACCAATTGTTTTTTGTTGTTCTATTGTAGGTATAACGCTTGATTGAATAGATGTGATTAACTGCTTATGAATTGCTTGTTTAGGTGTTCCGCCTAAACATAAAATAAGCTCTATTATGTTATCGTTTTGTTTTATTTCAGACATAAATCTATTTAAAAATAATATACTTAGCACCATAGAATTCCCTATTATCATTCCACTTATAGGAATGATATATTGTGCTGTAGCAGGTGTTATATTAAAACCTATTAATATCCCTTGCGTAATGATTTCAATGGATATAAAAGCTAATAATAATTTCCATGTAATGCCTGGTATTTCCAACCCTTTTTTCCTTGCATTTTGAGTTGCTGCACCAATTATGAGTATGACCATTAATACAATAAATATATAACTATCTTGGTCAAATATAAATTGTAATATATAACCTACAATTAATAGCTGAACGAAAGATCGTATTGCAGCGACTGTAGTATCTTTTTCTAATCCTAAATTAAAACTCTTAGATAAAACTATCGGAATGATGATAAAAATAAACATTAATATTATAGATGTTATGCTCATAATACTTTATCTCCTATAAAATTTCTGACCTCAGAATTTTTAGTATGTTTAATATTTTCGACACTATCAGCTTCAACTACTTCTCCATCAATCATAACCCAAACATAATCGCTCAATCGTAAAGCCTGATTAATATCATGCGTCACCCAAATCATCGTTACATTATGCTCTTTATTAATTTTTTTGAGTAACAATTCTATCGCTTGTTTAGAATTTCTATCAAGTGCAGATGTTACCTCATCTAATAAAATAACTTCTGGTTTATTAACAAGTGCACGTGCTAAAGATAATTTTTGTTTTTCTCCTCCAGATAACTCTTTACTATTTTTATTCAAAAAAGTTACTGATAAATCCACTCTTTCTAAAAAGTATTTCGCTTCTTCATCTGTCATCTTTTTATTTTGAAGTGTTAAAGGAAGCTCTAAATTATCTTTAACAGTCCCTTTAATCATAGTGGCTTCTTGTGAAACTAATTGTACTTTTCTCCTTAATTCCATCGGATTATATGAATTAATTGTTTCATCATTGATCAAAATGTCACCTTTAGAAGGAGATTTTAATAAATTTATTAAAGATAATAAAGTAGATTTCCCAGCACCAGAAGGACCTATAATAGATGTCAACTTACCTTTATAAACTTCAGCATTTATTTCTTTTAAAATTTTAGAGTTTTCAATTTCATATTCAACATTTTTAAATTGAACTGATATATTACTTTCCAAACAATCATCTCCATTCACTTCAACTAACATTTATAAGCAGGTTTCTATAAACTTGCTTATATAATATAACCACTATAAGACACTTTCATAGCCGACACGACTGTGGAAACAGTACAAATCGAAGACTACAGGCTGAGACTGTACCATAGGCAAGCAGGTTATGAAAATAGTTTTAACTATACAATGAGGCTGGACAAATTATTGTCTCAGCCTCATTCTTCTTAATATAAATCAGTTCTTAGACTATTAAATATTGGAATTGCTTCTCTAATTTGTTCTTGTTTTTCAAAGTCTATTTCAACAATTAAAGTATCTTCTTCATAATATAAATTATCCATTAATGTGCCATCTGGACCATATACTAAGCTGTTACCACCAAATTCATTTTCATCACAAAGTCCTACACTATTACACGCAATGACATAAACTTGATTTTCAATTGCTCTAGCACGTAGTAATGCTTTCCAATGATCGATTCTTGACTTTGGCCATTGTGCTGGTACAAATATAACCTTTGCATCTTCTAATGCTAAAGAGCGAGATAATTCCGGAAATCTTAAGTCATAGCATATAATTGTACCCATATCGACTTCATCTAATTTATAAACTGTAGGCTTTTTTTCACCTGAAGTTAAATAATGATGTTCATTTAACATCGGTACTAAATGTGCCTTGTCATAAGTGTTAATGCAACTACCTTCTTTATTGATGACAATGGCTCTATTATAAATTTCTTGATCTTTTTTATAAGCAATAGACCCAGCAACAATATGTTTTTTGAGCGCTTTAGCTTTCTTTTGTAAAAAAGGAAGGATAACTTCACCATCATTATCAGCAAGTTCATTTAAATCTTTTAATCGATATGACGTATTCCACATTTCAGGTAATACCGCTATATCGATATCTTCATCAAGTTGATCGAACCATTGATCTATTTTCTGAATGTTTTCTTCTGGTTTACCTGGTATAACATGCATTTGATATAATGCAATTTTCAAAGCTAATCACCTACCATTGTTATATAAATTGAACACATACGCCTTCTGAAGCTTTTTGTTCATTTTCTATTTCTGTTAATTTACCTGTTTCTTTATTTCTAGTAAACAAAACTAAATTATATGAATGTTCATGTGCCACTACTAAGAAAGTATCACTTGGTGTGATATTAAAATCTCTTGGCCATGTTCCACCACTTGTAACTATTTCTACACTTTCAATATTGGCGCCATCACCTAATATTTTAAATACCGCTATACTGTTATGACCTCTATTTGAAACATAAATAAATTGACCATCATGACTTAATCTAACTGCACCAACTTGTGAATTTAAATCAAAATCTTCAGGTATAGTCATTAATCTTGGACTAATCTCAGCAAATACACCGTTCTTATAAGATAACACTTGAATTGTATTGCTCATTTCACTTACTAAATATGCATAATCACCACTTGGATGGAACGCTAAATGTCTTGGTCCACTACCTGCTTGTACTTCTAATGTTTCAACTAATTCTAGTCCTTCATCAGAAAACTTAAATGTCCTAACAACATCTGCCCCTAAATCAACTGTAGCAATAAAATCTAAATCTGGTGTTTGTTGAGCATAATGAATATGACTACTTTCTTGTCTCGCTTCATTTGGCCCTTGTCCTTCTCCACGATAAAAATCAATTAACTCAACTAATTCTCCAGTATCAGGATTAAGTTTATAAATTCTAACAAGACCTGCTCCATATACAGCTTCAAATAAGTATTTACCGTCATTAGAAACTGAAATATGACAACCTGTACCTTCTTGAGAAGCTAAGCAATCATTTATAAAAGTTAAACTACCATCTTCATTAATTAAAAAGCTGGCAACCCCACAATCTTCACCATCTTTTTTAATAGCATATAAAAACTGATTATGTTGTGTAATATATGTAGATGCTTCAACTTCATAGCCTACTTCTACCTTTTCAATAGTTTGATCATTTTCATTTACATCAAATCTATATATCCCTTTACCATCCTTCTTAGTGTAACTACCAATATAACCTTTCGTTTTCATAAAATTAAAATCCTCCCTAAATTTATCTTTAATATCATTCTACATGAAAACGCTCAATAACTATAATAAAAACGCATACCTAATGGTACACGTTGTATAATTTAATATTCTAAATTCATATATAAGACTTTAGAAGTTTAACTGCTTATATCACTGAAAATTTCTAGAAACCAATTAAAAATACTACCAATAGCATTTACGATATCGCCTGCCATAAAGTATCCCCCTTTATATTTGAGATTTATAAATTAATCTATAAAATATAATAGTCATATATTATCTTATATTATTTTGATAAGTGTTTTTAATATTTTCCCTAAGTCATTATTTTAAGTTCTTAACTGCATTGATATTATGTTAAAATACAAATATATTCGTAATTCAAACAGTTAGGCATTAAAATAATACAGTTAGGCAAAAGAAGTAAAATGTAAATCAATTTGTTCTATAATCATAATGAAGGAGGGCCGCTATGTATCAGCCTGTACAAACACAAATAGATAAGATTGCAGCAAATCTTCAAAATTCAAATAACCTAGATCATGTTAGTTATTTAAAGGTAAAGTATGGACTAGAAGTATTTGTAGGGAATATCATGAAGACTGTAGTCATATATGGTGCCGCCCTTCTATGCCATATATTTTTATACACACTTATTGTTCATCTTAGTTATTTTGCCGTTAGATATTTCGCGTTTGGTGCACACGCTAAGTCCACTTTTTTATGCACAATACAAAGCATCATAATGTTTGTATTGGCGCCACTTATTATAATAAATACTAACTTGTCGTATTGGGCATTCCTTGCCCTAGCACTAATTGGTTATCTTATTATAATAAAGTACGCACCAATGCAAACAAAGAAACATCCCATATTAGGCAAATGGAAAAAAGGACTTAAACTAAGATCAATCATAGTCGCTACTATATTGATAGTTCTTTCATTATTCATAAAAGAACCGTATCAACAATTAGTATGCTTAGGATTGATCTTTGAAGCAGTATCACTATTACCTATATTTTACAAAGAGGAGGAAACATTATCATGAATTTATTAACTAGTTTATTTTCAAAATCAGTATCAAATATCCTTTCAGCAATTGGTGAAAAAGCGGTAATTAGAGGTTGTACAGCATTTTTAGATGAAACAGAAGTACCCGCTGAATTATTAAAAGAAAAACATTAAGTTATCATTAAGGAAGTGTAATATATGGACTCGCTTTCCAGTATAGAATCTTTACCTTTTGGATTACTACAAGTAGTATTATTCACGATTTTGCTATCCATAACACAAAATTATCGATATAAAAAAAGGGATTATGCTACCTTAATTATAGGTTTCATAATCCCTTCACTTAGTTTTTATTATATATTTGGTGTTGGTGCCATAATATATGTATGTCTTTTTTATTTTGTGTTCTTTTATAAAAAATTTAAATTACTCGGTGTAATTAATACACTATTAGTAATTATTATTTCTGTTGTATCTGATTACTTATCTATTTTAATAACTAAGTATATTATTGATGGTATAGATACATTTATGTTATTTTTTGTGATTTACACAATTATACATTCATTAATATCCATTTCTATAGCATTATTAATAAGACAACTAATGAATAGATTTAAATTAACTTATTTATATAATAATCGTATTTATTTATTATTATTAGCTGCATTTTTAGGTCTTTCCTTTACTGTCTTCTACGTATACATGCCTAAATCATATAATACTGAAAAAGAATTTGAATTCCAGACATTATTCTATGTGATTTATGTGTGTGTTGCTGCTATTTTTATAATTTTAATTTCTTTCACGATCATTCGGGAAATGGCTTTACAGCGTACTAAAAAAGAGATTAATCAATATTATAAATATACGTTGCAGATTGAACAAATTAATAATGAAATGCGTAAGTTTCGTCATGATTATGTGAATATTTTAGCTACATTATCTGATTATATTAGAGAAGATGATATGGAAGGATTAAGGGTTTATTTTGATCAAAATATAGCGCATCTTCATGATGATATGAAAGTAAATGCGATTAAAATTAATGGGCTACAAAATTTACATGTGAGAGAAATTAAAGGTTTATTAACGACAAAAATTATTCAATCTCAGGAACAGAATATCAATATTAGTGTTGAGATTACTGAACAGATTGATCATATAAATATGAACATTGTTGAATTGAGTCGCTGTATTGGAATCATTATGGATAATGCGATTGAAGCTTCTGAGTTTGTAGATAATCCTACAATTCAAATTGCTTTTATTAAAAATGATGAATCTATATTACTTGTATTCATGAATAAATGTTCTAAAGATACTCCAAAAGTACATAAGTTATTTGAAGATCACTATTCTACTAAAGGTCGTAAACGTGGTATTGGTTTAACGACGTTGAAAGAAATTACTGAGAAAACGGATCATGTTTTCTTAGACACTTTTATCAACAATCAATACTTTATTCAAAAGCTTGAAATTTTAAATGATAGCACTGAGGAAGTGATTCGATGAAAATCGTCATTTGTGAAGATGACCCGAAACAATTAGAACGTATGCAAACGATTATAAATAATTACATTATGATTGAAGAAAAAGAAATGTCTATTGAACTTGCTACTCATGATCCTTACGAACTTTTAGAGTATGTCAAAACAGCGAATGATATAGGTTGTTATTTTCTAGATATTCAACTTGATGCTGACATAAATGGTATTACTTTAGCGAGCAACATACGTAAATATGATCCGATTGGTAATATCGTTTTTGTAACGAGTCATAGTGAATTAACATATTTAACGTTCGTTTATAAAGTAGCAGCCATGGATTTCATCTTTAAAGATGATCCTGATCAATTAAAGACAAGAGTATTAGACTGTTTAGATACTGCTTATATTCGTTTAGGTATGTTATCTAAAAATACTAATGTTGAAAAAATAGAATTAACTAGAGGTAGTAATTCAGTTTACGTCGAATATGATGATGTCATGTTTTTTGAATCTTCAACAAAATCGCACAGACTAATTGCTCATCTTGATAATAGACAAATTGAGTTTTATGGTAGTTTAAAGGATTTATCGAATTTAGATGATAGATTCTTTAGATGTCATAACAGTTATGTTATTAATCGAAATAACGTTGATACAATTGATACGAAAGATCGTACTGTTTACTTTAATAATGGTGAACATTGTTATGCATCAGTTAGAAACATCAAAAAGATATAATTAAATATTGAGATATGCTTTTTAATAATAGAAAACAGAGAGAACTTTTAGTGTATAAAAGTTCTCTCTGTTTTTATTTATAAGGATTATTTAATTGATTTACACTTGATCTAAAGCATTTCTAAACGACTCTATATCCTCTATGTAATATTTGACTTCGCCACATTTTAAACAAACTGCAGCTTTAGGTATAGCAATCGCTTTTTTTAATATGTCTTCATTTTCTTCTTCTTTAATTAATCTCACATCTACTAAAGTTCCTGGAACGTTTATACGAAGGTCATTTATCATTTCTTGATTACAACTTACACATTTCATATTTAACATCCCCTTTTAAATTATGCTTTTATTTTACGCTTTTTTTATTTCTCTTGCAAAACAGAAGATAATATAGGTTATACAATTTTGTTAAAAGCACGTATTTAACTCATCTTTAGATAAAAATAAATTCTTATAAAAAAATAATAAAATAATACTTGAATATTAAAGCGAGTTATGCAATAATATAGCTATCATATGATAATAGTTAAATAAGCAAGAAAGGAGGACCCGATGAAGACGTTTTCAATCTTTCTTTACAGTATTGTTTGTTTTGTAGCTACATCACTCAATATGACTCATGTCACTTACGCAAGTACTGATATGACTCCGATTGGATTTCAATTCTTAACTGCGAGCAATATGCCTATATCTAATGAAACGTTTCAGCTTCAGTTAGATAATGAAGTTAAGCATCTAACAACTAGATCAGATGGACTGGCTTTTGTTGAAATTCCAAATAAGAATATTAAACCTCATTATACTTTAACTACTTCAAATCAACAGACTTTTACTGTTGAACCTAATAAGTTATATCAATTAACTTCTTCTGATTCTCAAATTCGTAATACACCTTCTATAAATAATCAAAATATTACAATCGAAGTACTTTCCAAAACATATCAACCTTTAAGTAATGTAGAAGTTAAACTTTTAGCACAGAACCAAGAATTTATAGGTAAGACTAACAATGAGGGTTCAACTACAATTAACATTCCTTCAAATATTCCTAGAGACACCGCATTCGATGTAAAAATTAACGGAATAGATACTCATTCATCAATTTCAATAGGAGATGATAAATATTATACATTCAATTCTGACAACAACTCTGTATCACCTTTTATTCAAGATTCCGTACAACACAATCAATTAGATAATAACCACGAGAATCAACAATCCCCACCTAATACTAATAGCTTAAATCATAATCAAAACAACCCACAGTCTTATCAAATATCAGTAGTTAAAGATTTTTTAATTCCTAACCATTCTAACCAATCCACTTCTGAAAAAGAAAAAAAGACCAACTTAGAAACAAAAAAGCTTCCTGAAACTGGTCAAAAATCAACAAATTATTTTAAGTATGTTATGAGTTCATTACTCATATGTATTACCACTATTTTATTTATTATCATTAGAAAAAAGAAGGCTCAGCAAAACAATTAGGATTTGATGTAATGTATCCATTTTCAACTTTAACAATTTCCTCATGGTAATTTATACCATTTATACCCTCGAAATATTTTGCTCCTACTATATTTATCATCGCCTGAGATAACAATGAACTCAAACAATAGGTTCTTTTCGAATCCCATTTTTCAGTGCGATACAATCGCTTTAATACATTACAAAACCCTATATGTGAACCGAGCGTAATCCAAACATCAGGTGAGTTTGATACAAACTTATTAACATACTTTTTAGAAGAACCTACATGATTCTTCCAAATCACAACATTAACATACACTTCGGACTGCTTATTTTCATACCATGTAGATTCAATCAAAGACTTTAAATGAAATGCAGCGTTAACCATCTCATTTTCATTACTCGTACCAATAGTTATAGATTTTAAAAATGGCTGATCATATTCTATAGTCTCAATTAAGGCTTGAAGTTCTCTTACACTAGTCACTTCCAAACTTCTTGATAAATCCTTTAATTGATTGGTCATACGATAATCTAATCTTGGAGATATTAACACATTGCTTTCATATTGCAAAATATATACCCTCCTAATATTATTTTAAAAAAAGGGAGCAATCACATAATTATAGTGATTGCTCCTTTATTTTAATTATTAGATTCGATCTCAGATACAATTTCTTTAGTCTTTTGTTCTAATTCTTCAAAATCTTTTTTAAATACAAATGCTAAGACAGCAATACCTGCCCCAACAGCAACTGTTGTTATAGCAATTAAGATGAAAAAGAATTTGAATATCCCTTTAATACAATCCATTGAAGTCACCTCTATCATCATTTTCTACCTCTTTCATCATAACATAATTTTTAAAATACATAAAAGATATTACGCTTATACTGCTGTATATATAGTTAAATTTTTATGTATAAAAGTATAAAATAACTCATTATATGTATCAATTCTCATTTAAAAATGCGAAGCCCCACTTATTTCCATAAAGCTATTGAAATATTTTTGTATTATTGTTAATATTCTGATTATTATAAAATTAGAAGGTGTATATATGTACAATATTAAAAAGTTTAGTCAGTTCATTAATAAAACATTCGTTCTTTGGATGTTATTAGCTGCAATATTAGGTTTTAGTTTCCCTAATGTCATCTCTCAAGTAGCACCTTATATCCCTTACTTATTAGGAATTGTAATGTTTGGTATGGGGATGACAATTTCAACAAATGATTTTAAAGAAGTGTTTAAATCACCGAAAAGTGTATTCATTGGCGTAATTCTACAATATACAATAATGCCAGTAACAGCATATTTAATTGCAAAAGGGTTTAACTTAAATTCTGATATTGCATTAGGTGTAATATTGGTCGGTTGTTGTCCTGGTGGTACTGCTTCAAATGTTATCAGTTACTTAGCTAAAGCAAATACTGCATTGTCAGTATCCATCACTACAGTATCTACATTATTAGCACCCATCATTACACCAACTTTAATTTATTTGTTTGCAAGAGAATGGTTACAAGTATCCTTCTCATCTATGTTTATATCAGTCGTACAAGTTGTATTAATTCCTATTATTTTAGGCTTTATAGTACAAAGATTTTTCAAACCAGTTGCCGAAAAATCAATTGATATATTACCAATTATTTCTGTAATTTCAATTTCATTAATTCTTTCGAGTGTGGTAGCAGGTAATAAAGCTCAAATTATAGAAACAGGTTTGATTATGTTTGGCGTTGTATTGCTTCATAACGTAAGTGGTTTAACGATTGGATATTTATTAGCTAAACTCTTTAAACTAGACAGACCTGATAAACGTGCTGTTTCCATAGAGGTAGGTATGCAGAATTCTGGACTAGCTGTATCACTTGCAACAGCCCATTTTAATCCTTTATCTGCAGTTCCAGGAGCTATATTCAGTTTTATTCACCTATTAACTGGTCCAACCATTGCAATTATTTGGTCTAACCAAACGAAACGAACTGAACGCAAAAAACAATATTCTACTGCAACCGATCAAGCATTCTAAATCATAATAATACAATTTGATTTACAAAATGCGCAATATCATTTTTTGGAATTAAAACTTCAATATCTAGTGGTAGTGTTAATTGAGACATGTTATAATTTTTATGCATAAAGCACCTCGTTAATTTATTTTTTGTGGTTATTAATTAAATTATACGAAAGTGCTTTATTTTTTTTGTATAAGAATGGATATTTTGTCACGATTTTGTAAAGTGCTGACGCCTGAGGGAATAGTATGCGTGAGAGACTACAGGCTCGAACCATGCCCCCTGGCAAGCATGCACGAACAAAATCGTAGATTTTATAAATAAAGAAAAAAGAGCTAATCCGAAAATATGGATTAGCTCTTTTAATTTCAAAAATATATATTCTAGTTGTTTATAAGTGTCATTTAATAAATTTATATTATCTTCTATACCACTCTTGCCATATTTTTTTTACGTAGATATATCCTTGATTCCACATTATACATACCTCCTTCTCACATTATTTGTGAGATATTTGGTACCCTAAATATAACATGGTGAGAAATTACATAGGTTAAAGCATTATTACAGTTTCTTTAATATCACATTTCCAGTCTTAATATTCTTAATCTAATTTGCGTGACAAAATGCAATATTTCAATCAAAATGTATTTAATAGGAGTGATTATGTTGCAAAATGTTAATATGCAGACATTTGAATTTAGAGGTAACCATTATGATCACGGCGTCGCACAAGCTGAATGGTTAAAATCTACCAAAATGTTAGAGAATAGAGATAAAGAATGGAAAATCAGAAGACCGCGCTTTGACATAGATATAGATGAAACTAAGAAAATCTATCAAGAATTTGCACCACCAATATGGGATGAACTTATGGGATTACAAGATACATTAAAGTATCCACTCGAACAGATTCTATTAAATTATGGACATTACAGAGTTTATGCAAAAGATAGTGGTTGTTCTATATTTTTAGGTACTGATTATATGGTGAGAAATTATGATTATAACCCTGCCACTTATGATGGTCGATTTAGTTTATTTCAACCAAATGATGGTGGATATGCGCAAATTGGTCCAACATCGAGAGTTACCGGACGTATGGATGGTATGAATGAACATGGCTTATCTATGGGATATAATTTTATGCATAGAAAAAAACCTGGTGACGGCTTTGTATGTTATATGATTGGAAGACTAATTTTAGAAACCTGTAAAAATATTGATGAAGCAGTAGCTTTATTAAAAGAGATACCTCATCGTACTTCTTTCAGCTATATTTTAATGGATAAGCAAAACAGAAGAATAACGGTAGAAGCTACCCCTCGTTCAGTTGTTACGAAACAAAATAATTTATGTACGAATCACTTTGAAGTATTAACACATGAGAACCGAAATTATATAAAAGAATCTATAGAAAGATACAATAGAATCGAACATATTACAAACGAGCATATGTCTTTAGAAGATGCTATTCGTTATTTTAACGACCCACAATATGAAATTTATAGTAAGCTTTTTAAAAGCTGGTCCGGTACCATTCACACTTCAGCTTATATACCTGATCAATTACAAATGAAAATTGTTCTTGGAGAAAATGGTATGTTACATACATTTAACTTCCAAGATTGGTTAGATGGAAAGCCTATAGATTTAAATTCAATTTCAGGACAAATTGATACAGACATCTTGTTCGCAAGTGAATAAAAAATCTTAACACAACTTGATAGTAAGCAAAAAAGCACGATAAGCTCCTAGCTTATCGTGCCTTTTTGTATTACTTAATTATAATATCGCCATTATCCGTATAACTTTCAATTACGTGTTTACCGTTACCTACTTTTTCTCCTTTAAATGCTTTATTTTTTATATGTGTACTGCCTGATTCAGCTTGTAATTGTAATAAAGTATTTTTAGGAGGTTCTTCGTAAGATAAAGTGATGTCTCCATCTTCTGTAGATGATTTAATATCGCATTCATTTTTAAGTTGGCTAATATCTATGTTACCCAACGAAGTAATCAATTCACTATTAATGAGGCTACTTTTCGCTATTGTTATATTTCCTGTTTCAATTTCACCATTAAATTCTGATAGTGCTGAATTTTTAACTTGAACACTTCCTAAACTAGACATTGCTTTAGCGTATTTTAAATTCACATTATTATAAGAAATATCCCCTGTATCAGTAATCATATTGCTGTTGTTACTACTGACATCTTTAATTAATATATCTCCCGTATTTGTTGTTATATTAAATGATTGATATTGTTTCTCTGGTAAAGTGATTACTAAATGATTTGTCGTTTTTCTAAAAGGTATAAAATTGGCATTGAATTGATACTTACTATCTTGTTCTGTGAAATGTAGTAAATTGTTTTCTATGTTCGCATTTACATGTTGTTTGCCGTTATACTTTATCCCTAAAGTCTTACCCTTTTTCACTTCAACATTTGTATTTTGTCCATTCACGATGACTTGTTCAACTTGATCATCCTCAAAAACTTTTTCATAAGTTTCATTCTTCTCAAATTTATTATTAACCGTAAACCAAAGAATTGTACCTATTAAGCCAAAAATTAAGAAGATGCCTAATCCTATCAAAAATAACTTTTTCATTATTCAGCATGCCCCCTAATGACTTTTACACACCATTTTAAATATTTTAAGATGCCTTTGTAACTCAGTTCTATTAATTTTAATCCAGTAATGAGCAACATTAACCCTAATCCTAAAAATGATATAGAAAAAATTATGTTTGTAATATCAATCCAATAAAATCCATACAATATAATATTTATAACACTTACTATAGGTCCTAACATCATCAATGCGCCAACCACTACAACAATTAAAAGTATAAACGCAATAATTAGAAACGGTATAATAATAAAAAATATATTAAAAAAGCTTAAGCCTAATGTTGCCATAATTGCTTGAAAAACATTTTTAAAGTTTGGTGCTATTTCAGCATCATGAATGGCGCTCGTTGCATAAACTTTCTTTGCAATTTCCTTAGGCTCACCTAATTCATTCATTAATTCATTTTCATTTTTTGCTTCAAAAAATTTTGTTTCATATTCATACATTATTTTATCTCGCTCAACTTTAGGCAAACGAGACAATTCATCCTCAAGGTAATTAAGGAAGGTTATTTTATCCATTGGTTTTGCCCCTTTTATTGTGATATTAACCTTACATCTTTATTATATTACCATTCTTTTACAAACAACATTATACTATCATTTGAAATATTTGATTTCAAGTGATACCACTGTGATATACTAACTTAAATATATAAATAAGGGGGCATTAAGAATGAAAGAATTAATCAAACCCAACAAACTTTCTAAAGGGGACACTGTCGCAATCGTTTCACCATCCTCAGGTTACGCCGGTGAAGAAGAAGTAATTTGGAGAACAGAAGTTGGTATTCAACGATTGAAAGAAGTATTCGGTTTAAAAGTGAAAGTTATGCCACATGCACTTAAAGGAGCAGACTTTACATATAACAATCCAAAAAAACGTGTAGAAGACTTACACCAAGCACTTGAAGATCCTGAAGTAAAAGCAATTATTTGTACTTTAGGTGGAGATGATTCTGTTCGTTTATGGCCATATATCGACTTAAATATCATTAAAAATAATCCAAAAATATTAAGCGGCTATTCAGATACAACTGCAATACATTTTATGTTCTATCAAGCAGGTGTATCAAGTTTTTATGGTCCAGCACTTTTAACAGACTTTGCTGAAAATGTTGCTATGGATGATTATACAGTTGATTCAATTAACCAAACATGGTTCCAAAATGGTCCAATTGGAAATGTACCCGCCTCACCACAATTCAGAAAATATGGTTTATCATGGGAAGAGAAAAATAAAGACATTAATAGACCATCATTTGACAGTCAAGGATATGAAATTTTAAATGGTAAAGGAAAAGCTACAGGACATTTAATTGGTGGATGTATGGAACTTTTCCATTCATTAAAAGCAACAGATGTTTTTCCAAATAAAGAAGTTTTTGATGGCGCAATTTTATTCATTGAAACAGCAGAAGTTCAAGCACCTCCTTGGTTAATGGAAGATTACGTACGTGCTTTTGGTTCAATGGGAATCTTTGATAAAATAAATGGCGTGATTATTGGACGTCCACAAGATGATGCATATTACGAAGAATACAAAGAAGTTTGGGTTAAAATGTTGAAAGAATGGGATCAAGAAGATATGCCTGTCTTTTATAATGCTAGTTTTGGACATAACGAACCTAAATGTGTCATACCTTATGGGGCACAAGCAGAGTTGGATGTTGAAAATAAAACTTTCAAAATATTAGATAACGCTGTTAAATAAATATTTTTTCGAGATTAGTTCTTTGCGATTTATTTCAGAATTGTTATAATATTTAATATATTGAAGGGGGATTAACAAAATGACTAAGTTAGTTACATATTTTGAACAAGCACAACCAATTAAAGAATACGTAAACGAAATGACTACAAATAAAGAACAATTGCTCGATATTTATCAATCTTTTAAATTACCTAAAAATGATGACCGTTTAGATAAAATTAAAGATAAAAATTATAAAGTACTTGTCATTACTGAAGATTGGTGTGGAGATGCCATGATGAACATACCAGTATTATTGAACATTGCTGATTATACGAATATTGAAGTAAAAGCATTTCACCGTGATGAAGATACAAACCTAATTGATCAATATTTAACAAACGGTACAGCAAGATCAATACCTATTTTCGTATTTTTAAATGAACATCATGAGCAAGAACATGTATGGGGACCAAGAGCTATAAGTGTACAAAAACAAGTAGAAGAATTACGTAAAGACTTACCAAGCAAAGATGACCCAACATACGCTGAAAAAGAAAAAGATGTTCATCATAAAATTCATGAAACTTATCAAAATAATACACAATTTTGGGATGACGTATACGAATCAATCGTAAGTTCAATTTCATAAATGATAAGAGGCTGAGACAAATATTGTCTCAGCCTCTTAATTATGTATAAGTCCCCTATTACTCATAGTAGGATTTCTCACCATCCCCATGGCTCGATAAATTCATTTTACACTAATTTTCTTTAATCTAAAAATCTATGTTATTTAAGTTCACATATAAAAATCTGCAAGTGAAAAGCGCTCGTCCGGGAATTAACGAGCGCTTTTCGGGGAAGGGTTATTAATTAAGGAAACATGTATTTATACAAAGCCGGGAAACCTCGTATAAATAACTTGAATCATTTTATGATCCATTTCAACGTTACAATTACAGATAACTATCTAAACACGTTCTACACAAAGTCATTTGCAATTATGAAAAACATATACGAAATAAGTTTTGAGGAATTGAATGTATTGTGCTTCGTGTTGTGTTATCTATGATTAAAGTATATCAGTACAGTATGACTTTTTGTGCATTCATTCTTAACTCAAATATTTCATTTCTTAAGTGTATTTATTGAAAGATTTTTTAACAGTTAGGCATGCCTAACTGTTAAAACCATTGTTAATATTGACTTTTTAAATACACAATTATATGTTTGTTTTTTATAAAATCATTACCTATAACTATTTTTATAACAATCTTACGATTTTGTTCGTGCATGCCTGCCTAGGGGTATGGCTCGAGCCTGTAGTCTCTCACGCATACTATTCCCTCAGGCGTCAGCACTTACAAAATCGCTCTCAATATCCATATTTATATAGAAAAATGGTGTCTCTAAGAGTTAGCTAAATGATTCTCATTAAAATAATAGGTCATTTATGTTAAAGGCAATTAATCTTAAGTGACTATATTTACACAAGTAGAGAAAAGTGTAAGTAAGGATGCCTATGTTAACACAAGTCAGTTGAAGTGTAAGCAAGGATATCTGTATTCACACAAGTTGAGAGAAGTGTAACTAAGGATGTCTGTATTCACACAAGTCGAGTGAAGTGTAAGTATGGATCTCTATATTCACACAAGTCGAGTGAAGTGTAAGTAAGGATGTCTATATTCACATAAGTTGAGAGAAGTGTAACTAAGGATGTCTGTATTCACACAAGTCGAGTGAAGTGTAAGTAAAGATGTCTATATTTACACAAGTAGAGAGAAATTTAAATATGGATATCTGTATTCACATAAGTGGAGAGAAGTGTAAGTAAGGATGCCTATGTTAACACAAGTCAGTTGAAGTGTAAGTAAGGATGTCTGTATTCACAAAAGAGGAAAGCATGCGCATAAAAAATACCAACAAAGTCTTGGACTTTGCGGGCAATCTGATGGTAGTTCTAAGAGTTGCCAAAATGATTTTTATAAAAAATAAGAGCAGAAATTCATTATTAAAATTGAATTTCTGCTCTTATAAAATTTCTATGACATTTATGTCACAAGTTTTTCTATTAAACAAATAAACTAATAAATAGTATGAATATGATACCTGATACTGATATAACTGTTTCTAATAATGTCCATGATAAGAATGTTTCTTTCATTGTTAATCCGAAATACTCTTTAAACATCCAGAAACCTGCATCATTTACATGTGATGCTATTACACTACCAGCACCTGTTGCTAATACTACTAAAGCAAGGTTAACGTCTGATGATTCTAATAATGGCATTACAATACCTACTGTTGAAATTGCTGCTACTGTCGCTGAACCTAGTGATATTCTTAATACAGCTGCTACAATCCAAGCTAGTAATATTGGTGACATTGCTGAACCTGTAAATAGTTCTTCGACAGTTTTACCTACTCCACCGTCGATTAATATTTGTTTGAATGCACCGCCACCACCAATGATTAGTAACATCATACCAATTGGATATATGGCATTAGTTAATGTATCCATAACTTGATTAACTTTATATCCTCTGTTAATTCCCATTGAATAAATAGCAAACAATACTGAAATTAACATTGCTGTACCCGCTTCACCTATAAAACTAATAAAACCTAATATGCCTTCTGGATTCTCTGGTGAACCTGTTACTAAATCTACAACTGTTGAAACAAGCATTATAAATACTGGTAATAAAGCCGTTAATGCTGAAATTGCAAATCCTGGTGTTTCTTCAATTTTGAAAGATTTTTGTTTACCTAGAGATGCTAGGTCGCCCGATTTTGTAAATGCTTCTGGTATAATCTTTCTAGCAAATTTAGTGAAAATTGGTCCAGCAATTATTGTAACGGGTATTGCTACAATGATACCAAATATTAAAACTTGACCAATTTCCGCTCCAAATTCCTTAGCAATCATAACTGGACCTGGATGTGGTGGTAAAAATCCGTGAGTTACTGATAATGCTGCTGTCATTGGAATACCTAAGTATAATGTAGAAACTTTAGATTCTTTAGCTATTGTAAATACTATAGGAATTAATAATACTAATCCTACTTCAAAGAATAATGCTATACCGATAATAAATGATGCAGTAACAACTGCCCATTGAATTCGTTTTTGACCAAATTTATTAATTAGTGTGTGTGCAATTCTTGTTGCACCACCACCATCTGCTAATAACTTACCTAACATCGCTCCTAAACCAAATATTAATGCAATGTGACCAAGTGTAGATCCCATACCTGTTTCAATTGTTCCAATAATTTTGTTTAATGGCATTCCTAACATTATGCCTGTTACCATCGCAGTTATAATTAACGATACAAAAGTGTTAAGTTTTAACCACATAATTAAACCTAATAATAATATAATTGCTACTGCTACTATTAATAATGGTGCAATATCTGAAAACATATTAACATCTCCTTATGAATGTGTTGCTTGAAATTCTGAAATCAAATCGTACTCTTCAGTTAATTTACGGCTTAAATTTATATAAATTGGTATAAGTGATTGATAAATATCAACATTTTCTTGTTCTGGTTCGTGTTGATACGTCTTACCTACCATTTTGTCCAATACTTCAAAATCTTCAATTTCTCCTAGTGCTTTTAATCCTAAAACACAAGCGCCTAAGCAAGAACTTTCATAACTTTCAGGAACTTCAACTGAAGTATCAAAGATATCTGCCATCATTTGTCTCCAAACTTCACTTTTAGCAAATCCACCTGTCGCTTTAATTTGTTCTGGTGATTTCTCCATAACTTCGATTAATGCAAGATATACTGTATATAAGTTTAGAAGTACGCCTTCTAATGCTGCTCTAATCATATGCTCTTTTTTATGTGATAATGTCAGACCGAAATAACTACCTCTTGCATTAGCATTCCATAACGGTGCACGCTCTCCTGCTAAATAAGGGTGGAAAATTAATCCGTTTGCGCCAGGTTTTACTCTGCTCGCAATTTTAGTTAAGACATCATATGAATCAACACCTAATCGCTTAGCTGTTTCTACCTCACTAGCTAATAATTCATCCCTTAACCATCTAAGTACAACACCACCATTATTAACTGGTCCACCAATACAATAGTGATCTTCAGTTAATACATAGCAAAATATTCTTCCCTTTTCGTCTGTCTTAGGCTTATCTATAATTGTTCTTATAGCGCCACTTGTACCAATTGTTACAGCAACTTCACCTTCGCGGTAACTATTCACGCCTAAATTAGAAAGTACACCATCAGATGCACCGATTACAATAGGTGTATTTTCATCAATGCCCATTATATCTGCATATTTTTTATTAACGTTCTTCATAATATGTGTAGTGGAAACTAAATTTGGCAATTGACTTTCATTAATTCCAAGTAAAGACATTACTTCTTTATCCCAAGCTAATGACTTAAGGTTCATCATACCCGTTGCAGAACCTATTGAATGATCCATTACGTACTCTTCGAATAACTGATAAAATATATAAGATTTTATATCAATCCATTTTGCAGTTTTGTCATAAATATCAGCGTGTTCATGCTTTAACCAAAATATTTTAGACAAAGGAGACATTGGATGAATTGGTGTTCCCGTTCTTTTATATATTTCAAGTCCATCATGTTTTTCATTTATCATATTTGCATATTTACTTGCTCTATTATCAGCCCAAGTTATACATTCAGTTAAAGGTTTGTTGTCTTTATCCATAGCTATTAAACTATGCATAGCACTACTAAAACTTAACAATTTAATATTTTTTGGTTCTGCTCCAGTATCTCTAATCACCTTTTTAACTGTGAATATGACAGCATCGAATATTTCTTCAGGATTTTCCTCAGCAACACCAATTTCTTTTGTTGACATAGGGTATTCAATACTATGTTTATTTAAAAAATTGCCTTCTTCATCATATATAACAGCTTTCGTGCTCGTTGTACCGATATCAATACCAATCATGTATTTCATTTTATAATCCTACTTTCTATCTATATTTATTTGCGAATTCCATAGAACATCTATTTGTTCATCTACATCATCAAAGTTTAAGTGAAATGCTTCTTTCATCTTATTTCTGTCCTTAGTTTCAATAGCTTCTATATATACTTTATGATTATGAATAACTCGCTTAAAGTCATCTAAATCATTTTTCATTCTTTGCCTCATCGAAACTAAAATTAAACATTCCATAACAGGGGTTAAGTTATGCCATATCATTTCAATATATTGATGATTAATTGCTGTAATCATAGATTCGTGGAACTGTAGATCCAGTCTTGTAAATTCGTCTGCATCTTCAAATTCAACTGCAACTGACATCATTTTCAAGATTTTATTTAATTGTTTGATGACTTCTGTATTATTTTCTAACTGTAGTCTTTCAAAAACGAACGATTCTAACATTAACCTAATATCATAAATTTCTTTTTGATTAGTATTAGACAAACCAATAACAACAGCTCCCATTCTTTCAAGAGAAATTAGACCATCTTGTTGAAGTAGTTTAAGTGCATCTCTCACGGGTGAACGGCTGACTTCAAACTGTTGAGCAATTTTGTTTTCGCTTAGCTTGTCACCTTCTGCAATTTCTTTACTTATAATAGCTAATCTAAGTTCACTCGCCACTTGTTCTCCAGTAGAACGATGTTTTAACCAATCGCTAGGATAGTGATAATGATGCTTCATAAAATCCCTCCAAAATCATCCGTATACTTGTATACAAGTTATTGTAAACGTTTTCTACATATTTGTAAACGGTTACGATTAGTTTTTTAAAGTAAAAACACACACTAACAAATTGTTAGTGTGTGTTTAAATTAAAATTCATTCAATATATAATCTGTTTAAAACAACTTCTCCTAATGCTTTACTTGCAGTTAATAAAGCATCTTCGTTAACGATAAATTTAGGACTATGATTATAAAATGCTTCATCAATATCATATGGTTTGCAACCTATAAAGAAAAATGTGCCAGGGATTTTTTCTAAATAACTCGCGAAGTCTTCTGAACTCGTAAGTTGCTCATGCTCTTTTAACGATTCAAAATAATCACCTTGGCTAGTTGCTAAAATATCAACTAAATAATCAGTTTGTTTATAATGATTGATTAAAGGTATACAATCTAATTCATATTTAAATTCGCAAGATACACCAAATGTTTCTTCTAATCCCTCAATTAATTGTACTATTTCGTCATGTATTTGGTGGCCAATACGGCTTTCCATATACCGTACATCACCTGCTAGTTCCACACTTTCTTGTATTACATTTAATGAACCTAAGCCATTAAATGAACTTATAGTTACTACACCCATATCAAAAGGATTTAATCTTCTTGAAACTACCGTTTGAACATTAGTAACAAAAGTACTCGCTGCCATAATAGCATCATTTGCTAAATGAGGACTGGAACCATGCCCACCTTTACCTTTAACTTTTAAATGGAATAATGATCGTCCTCCCATTGTTGGACCTTTTCTATATGAAATAACATCTGGTGTGTAATCTGGGAATAAGTGTATACCATATATCTCATCAACATCATTTAAATATCCCGAGTTTATCATATCAATTGCTCCACCGGGTGCTAATTCCTCAGCATGTTGATGAACAATAACTATTTTACCTGGTAAATGATCCTTCAACTCAATTAAACTTTCTGCAAGCACCATTAAATAAGCAGTATGTGCATCATGACCACATGCATGCATCCAACCTTCATGTTTAGAAGAAAATGGTAGACCGGTATCTTCAGTAATATTCAAAGCATCAAAGTCTGCTCTTAAAGCGATCGTTCTACCTGGTTTACTACCTTCTATTTCTACTATTAATCCATAATTTCCACCAATACGATTATGTATTTTAACATCTTTATCTTTATAGAATGACTCAATATATTGTGATGTTATGATTTCGTTAAATGATGGTTCTGGGTACTGATGCAAGTGTTTATAATGTTTTATCATACTTTGCTCTTTTTGTTCTAACTTTTTAAATAATAAACTTCGTAACATATGTTCACCCCAATTTCATAAAAAGTAACTACTACACGAAGTAGCAGTTACTTTTTATCTTCTTCACTTTTAGTTTTATCTGGATGCTCATCTACTTTATCTTCTTTTTCAAAAATAGCTAAAATTGCTGTAAGGAAAAATCCTAGACCTGCACCAATCATTAATGATTTAGGTGTTCCTTCGAAAAAGAAACTCCCGATAATACACAATACACCTATTATGATATAATGTTTTATAAATTTTTTACCCAAAAATATCCCTCATTCATATATCTAATAAGTTAAATTTAACATAGAAATGAGGGATAAACCATTATATATTCTTATTTCTTATAATGTAGTGATTAATTGCTGTGAAAATAACTATACATGCAATTGAAATCCAAATTTGATATACCTTCATTGATATCATACCTTGATTTAATATTTTAGGTAAAAAGTCTAAAGGATTATATTTCATCATGTTTGCTAAATCTTCGCCAATTTTTGGTATAAATATGAATGCCTCAAATATATTAGGTAATAAAATCATACAAAGTATTGCAGCCGTATAAACAATGGCAGATTTACCTGTTAATAAATTTAATATATTTAATAATGTGACATAGAAAACAATGATTAACATTAATACGCCTAACATTTTTAGAAAATCAGTGAAACTTAAATTCCCTGCATCTATCATTGTCGATGATAACAATGTAAATAGTGTACCAAAAACAGCAAATATAATGACTACACCAACTACAGATAGTAATTTAGCATATAAATACTTAATTCGATTAGTTTTCGAATTTAAAAATAACTGTATTGTACCGAATTGCATATCACGTACAATCGTTCTAATAGCAAACATAAGTGCAACAAGTCCACCAAACATAATGAACATTGATAAAACAACTTGTGCATTGAAAGGTGCATCTAAAGTTTTAACTGAAATAATAACACCTACTGCAGGTATAATTGATAGTAAAAATCCTAAATATCCTAAAGGACTCTTGAAAATTCTTGTTAAATCATATTTTACATGTTGTCCAATATTCATTATGCTTCAACTCCTTTATTAATATTAAAGTATTGATCTCTCAACGTTGTTTTATTATTTTCGATAAATTTCGGATAAATATTTTTATTGCCAAGCTCTTTTAATACGTCTTGATAATCTTGTAATGCTTCAACAGAGATTATTGATTCTTGCTTATTGCTTGCTACTACTTTGTACTTCATAGTAAGTATGTTAAGTGCTTCATTATAAACTTCTTGTACAAAAGTAAACTTCGTTACATCCGTTGATTGATCTTTCATATTGTAATCTTCAACAATCGCGCCATCTTTCATAAACACTGTTCTGTCACATATTAGCTCTATATCTTCTAATTTATGACTAGAAATTAAAATTTTAATATTCAATTCTTTACTAACTCTTTCTAACGTCTTCAATACATCGATAGAACCATCTGGATCCATTCCATTTGTAGGCTCATCTAAAATTAAGTATTGTGGTTTGTTCATTAAAGCAACTGCTATTGATAACTTCTGTTTCATTCCCATAGAATACTTTTTAACTTTTTTATTGATATATGGTTTTATACCAAATGATTCTATTAATTGATTGATATATTGATCATCAACTTGTGTACCCAAAACATTTCTAAAAAAGTTTAAGTTATAATAGCCAGTTTTGTTCAAATATAATTTAGGATTTTCTATTAAATAGCCGACTTTAGTATTGCTTTCTTTACTAAAAGTACCATCATATTTAACAATATTTTCATTCATAATTTTCATTAATGTTGTTTTACCAACACCATTTTTTCCGATTAAACCTACAATTTGGCTTTCACCAAATTCAAAATCTATATTTTTTAGGACATGTTGTTTTCCGTAATGTTTCTGTATTTGAGTTAATTTCACAACTACTCACCTCTTCTTTAAATTGTAATAGTATTTTTACGTGCTTTATTAATAGCTAAGATATAAGTTATAACAAATAATATAATTGAACAGCCTAAATATATTTCCATATCATATTGAGAAAATACTTCTGTATGGATATAGAACACGCCAATCAAATTATCTATATATTGAATCATGTTTGGGATAATAGCACCCACTATAATAATCCAAAATATAAGTGGGATTTTCAGCAATCTTTTATATTCAGCCAATGGTAATATCAAACTAACCGTTAACAAATTAGCAGATATATTCATGAACACACTTGTAAAGTCAATTGTGACTTCCATTCCAGATCCTTTAAATAATAAAGCTGTTGCTGATAATATTGCTAACGTAACTAGTGTTAATAGAATCAATATTATTGCTGTGAAATAATGAGCATTAATTACTGTTGATTGCTTTACTGGTAAGCTTAAAAATGTAAGCTCAGAATGATTTTTACTAATTCTTAAATAGAGATAATATGACCAAACTAAGAACACAATATGGATTGTTATGACTAATACACCTAAAATAGCAATTTTAAAGAAATTCTGTATTGGAATAACAATCAACAATGGTGACATCAATGTAATGCCTAACAATATAAATAAATATGGCTTTAATAAAACTAAGTTTCTATATAATATTGCTTTCATTTTATACCTCCATAAATATTTATTTTGTCATTTTTAGCTTTATGGATAGCCTTGTTGAACTGTATTATCCAAGTTGTCATAGCGATAATTAATAATATAGTTGGCAGGAAATACAAGTATATTTTCCATCCAAGTACATCAGCAAATGGATAAGAACGGTTTGAATAAATTCCAAAATAAAACATTGTAAAAACCACATACATTCCAACCAATATCCAAGCTCCAAACTGATTGTGATTAACTTGTGCAATTGTAGGATACACAATACTTAATGTAAATAAATTTGTGGCTACAATAAATATTGCTGCTTGTATAAATATCGTGTCTTGTTTATATATTGCAATAATGGTTACCATAACAAATGAAATAGTCGTCAATAATAAATTATATAAATAATGTGCTTTTACGATATCTATTTTGGAAATGGGTAAACTATTATAAAATATTTGACTACTTTGTTTATTCAAGAATATTGCATTATTAATACAGTGAACCGAAACAACTGCTATAAAATAAATAGGAACGAAATTAAACAGTCCATTTCCATTAACTGAAAATGTAAATTCAGAAAAGAAAGTCAAAATAAAGCACAATAAATATAATAAGTAATAGCCCTTTTCATATTGAAAATTCCGATAAAATAGTGCTTTCATTTAAACCACTTCCTTATTGAATTTATCCTTTTCAATTCTTACCATGATATCTTCAATAGATGGTGTTTCAACAACGATGTCGTTTCCAAATAACTCTACAAATACAGAGCTTTGGTTTGTTAATCCAGAAAACCCAGTGTGAGTTTCTTTAATACTTATTAACAGTTCTCTTAATTCATCATCGAGTATAGCAGAATCACCTTTAATAATTTTATAACCTTCTATAAGTTCATCAACACTTTCATTAATAACGATTGAGCCATCTTTTAAGTACACAATGTAGTCGGCTATTTTTTCTAAATCTGAAATTATATGAGTTGAAAAGAAAATTGTTTTATCTTCATCAATTAATTCTTTTTGTAAAATTTCTAGTACTTCATTCCTCACAACAGGATCAAGTCCTGCTGTTGGTTCATCTAATATATAAAGCTCAGCATGATGACTTAAAGCGATTGCTAATGAAAGTTTCATCTTCATTCCTGTGGAAAATTGTTTTATCTTTTGCTTATATGGAAGTTGAAATTGGTTCATATATTTTTGAAACATATCGTGGTCCCAATTTTTATAGTATTTGCTTACAACAGATTCTATTGTTTTTATGTTCCAATTCTCATACATGTAAAGTTCAGAATATACAAAACCAATTTTGTTTTTAATTTCAACTGGGTTAGCTGTTAAATACTCACCTAATAACTTTAAATCTCCGCTTTGTTCTTTTAATAAGCCCATTATTATGCGGATGATAGTTGTTTTACCTGATCCATTAGCTCCAATAAAACCTGTAACATAACCTTTTTTTACTTCAAAACTAATATTTTTTAGTTGAAGATTTTCAACTTTATAATTTAATTGATTAACTTCTATTGCATTAGCCACTTTATTCACCTTCCTCATATATCAAAGTAATAATTTCATTTATTTCTTTAACATCCATCCCTATTAATTTAGCTTGCTTTGTTAATTCTTTAGCTAAATCTTCAATAACAATAAACTGCTTTTCTTTCATAATGGATGGGTCTTGTGATTTAACGAAAGTACCTTTTCCTCTTATGGTTGTAACAAATTGTTCTTGCTCCAAATCAACATAAGCACGTTTAGTCGTGATTAAACTTACACCTAAATCACTTGCTAACTCTCTCATAGAAGGTAATGATTCACCAGGTTCTAGATTACCTTGAAGGATATGAGCTTTAATTTGTTCTTTAATTTGTTCGTATATTGGTTGATTGCTACTATTCTGTAAAAGAATCTTCATATGAAACCTCCCGACATTTCAAAGTGTGTATAAACAGTATATACACTATATACATAGTTGTCAATTAACCATCTTTTGTGGCCACACTTATCAGCAATTTTGCCTAGAATTGCTTTTAACACACCTCTTATCAGCAATTTTGCCTAGAATTGCTTTTAACAAACCCCTTATCAGCAATTTTGCTGAGAACTGCTTTTACTGATACCACTTAGTCACAGAATACCTTTATTCTCACAAGTCAGAAAAAATAAGAGCAAAAATTCAATGTTAACATTGAATTTTTGCTCTTATTAATTTTCCAGAACTTTTGTATCCGGACTACTTTGAATTTATTATTTTAAGTCGTGAATTGCGTTAGCGATTGATTCAAATACATGTTCAATATCTGATTTTTCGATACAACTAAATGCAATTCTAATGTCTGTTTTGTTTAAAGCAATAATACCAATGCTATAGTTATTAATGAGATGTAATCTTAATTCTTCTGGGTCTACATCTTTTACTTTAACAGCCATAAAGTAGCCTGAATTAAATGCATACGGTGTCCACAATTCTTTATATGCATCACGATATGCAACTTCTTTAGTTACTTCATATCTTTCTTTCAAAATATTAATGTTTTGATCAATTTGTGATTGGAATGAAGGATCTTCCATTGCATGAACAATTGCTGTTTGGCTAGGTAAAGAACAACTAGATAAATTACTTCTAATTAATCCTTTTAATTTTGCTACTAATACGTCTTTAACTTTCTCGTTCTTGCTACCAAAAGTTAGGAACCCTACTCGGAATCCCCAAGCGAAATACTCTTTTGTTGCACCATCTATTTTGACTGGCATAACATTTTCATGGTCTAACTGTGTTAAAGCTGTAAACACAGATTGTTTATATACATCCTCAAAGAACAAGCCATAATAGGCATCATCTACTAATGTAATAACTTGTGTGCCTTTATCTGCTAATTTTTTAATTGATGCTACCATTTCCTCAACTTCTTTAACCACTGGCGTATAACCTGTTGGATTATTAGGGAAATTTAATACTAATACTACTTTTTCTTTATTATAATTCTCAAGAACATTTTTGAAATATTCTAATGTAAAGCTTCCATCTTCCTCAAAAGCTTGATAAGTTTCAATATTAGCACTATGTCTTACACCAAATGCTAGTTTATAGTTACCCCAGTTATGTTCTGGTAACAAAATTGTATCTTGAGCATTTACAAATAAATCACCAGCTAATGATAAACCATGTGTTAATGCATTAGTGACTATTGGCTTAGAAATGTCATTAGAACTTAAATCAGGATTATCTTTTAAAATTTTCTTTTCCCAAAGTGTACGTAATCTCTCATCACCCTGTGGTGGAGAATAAGGGAAAATATCACTTGGATCTTGATCACCAAACTGATTATATAAAGCATCTGCGTACATGATACCTTCGTCAGTTGTAGCCATACCAATCGTAGCATTATATTTAGTGCCTTTTGCTTCACCAGATTGTGATAATATACCTTTTGGATAATAAATTGATTTACCTAAATCAGAAAGCATATCTAATAATACTGGATATTCCTTTTTCAATTGTTCGTTCAATTCTATAGCTAGTGGGTTCATAGAAAGTCATCCTCTTTCATTGTTATGATACCTCTATACTAGACGAGAATTATAAAAATTAAAAGCATGTTTACTAAATTTCATAATTTATTTTTAAAAGTACTTATCCTTTTGGACTACAATATAAAAATTGATATAATATAAATTAAGAAAAGGAGTCAATTTTATGTCTACAATTACAAAAGCTCTATTAGGATTAGCGATTGTCTCATTAATTATTGGATTAGGTTTTGAAATTAGCGGACAATCTGGTATTCAATTTACATTAGCATCCATTTTATTTTTAGTTGCTGCCTTCATTAGTAGAAGTAGTGATCGTAAAAAGAGCAATAAAAAGAAATAACAGGCTGGACAATTAAATGTCTCAGCCTGTTATTTTAATATTTCACTTTATTTCGTTTGCGATTAGATTTTGTAATACTTTTCCATTCTTGTTTCTTCTCTGAAGCTGCTTTCTTTGATACCTTAGATTCATTAAACGCTACTTCTCTGAGTAGCTTTAAATAATTGTCGTATCTACTTTGATCTAATTCACCACTTTTTATAGCTTCTTGAACCCTACATTCTGGTTCATTATCATGAGAACAATCTTTGAATTTACAATATTTTGCTAAATCCATAATATCTTCAAAACTATTCTCAATAACTTCTTTATCAGCTGATATCGAAAGACTTCTCATACCCGGCGTATCTATTATAATCCCATTAGGTTCAATGAAATATAATCCTCTATGAGTAGTTGTATGACGACCTTTACTGTCTGCATCTCTCGTTGAATTTACTTTTAATGTATCATTGCCTATCAAGTAATTAGCAATACTGGATTTACCCACTCCAGAAGAACCGACTAAAGTAGCCGTCATACCTTCATGAAATCTATTTTTTATTTGTTCTAAATTGATACCTTTAGTTACACTTGTTACGATAATTGGTATATCTTTCACTCTATCTTCTACAAGCTTTACCTTATCTTTATAATCCTCTATTGTATCCATTTTATTCAATATAATGACTGGGTTAGCTTTACTCTCATTTATTTGAATTATATATCTTTCTAATCGATTTAAATTGAAATCGTTGTCCAAACCCATTACGACAAATACTTCATCTAAATTTGTCGCAATATATTGATTTAATGATTCATGTTTTTTTGATTGACGTTTTAATTCACTAATTCTCGGTAATATATCAATAATTAATTGAAAATCAGCTAATTCGTTAACTATTACCCAATCTCCTATTGCAGGAATAGAATTATTTTGAACTAATTTTTGTGTAATTTCTCCTTTACATTCACCTTTTGTTGTTAAAATTCTAAAATGATTTTGAGCAACAAATGATATTCTTCCAAGTTGAAAGTCACTTGTAAAGTATTCTTCGAAAAAATCTAGCTGTTCTTTTTTGATGCCTAGTTGGTATAAATTCATTTAATTCCCCTTATAATTTATATATTAGGAATTATGGCCACCCATTCTTAAGTTATCTTGAAACAAGTTATTTAATACCATCATAAAACATCATCCTTTCAACTTTATTAACATTATTGTAAGGGAATACTTTATTATAAGCAATATTTCTTAGTAATTAGTCACTTAAGATAAATAAGTACGTACAGTTTAAATATGTTAAAATTTCAATAGGAGTGATAATTATGACTTTATATCAAAAGTTTATTCATACCAAAGCCGGTGAAATGTTAGCAATTGCTGATGAAACGCATTTATTAATGTTGCATTTTATTAATAAGCCTTCTCTTGAAGAAGAATTACAAATTGTTAAACAACAACTTAAGACTGATGTACTTTTACAAAGTAATAAAGTATTAGATAATCTTGAACAAGAATTAAATAGCTACTTCGATGGTAAATTAGATTCATTTTCAACGCCGATTAAGTTTAATTTTGGCACACCTTTTCAACAAAAAGTTTGGACTGCATTATGTGAAATACCATATGGAGAAACCATTTCTTATAAACAACTTGCAGAAAATATAGGTAAGCCGACTGCCTTTCGTGCAGTTGCAAATGCAAATGGCAAAAATTTCATTACGATTATAGTCCCTTGTCATAGAGTGATCGCAGCAGATGGTTCATTAGGAGGATATTCTAGTGGTATAGAAAGAAAAGAATTACTACTTGAAATAGAGAAAAAAACTAACACTTGATTAGCGCTAATCAAGTGTTAGTTTTTCTCTATTAAACTTTCTTCACCATATATTTATAATCATGTCCACTTAGAACTCTATCAGTTAAAGGTTCAAAGCCGAGTTTATTATACAATTTCAATGCACCTTTATTATCAAAATCACAATTTAATGAAACTTGTTTAAATCCTAATTTTTTAGCATTTTCAAAAGTAAATTCTATTAGTTTAGATGCAATCCCTTTTCCTCTATATTTCGTAAATACTGCAACAGATTCTATATAAAAATCTCCATTGTCTGTTTCATGTTCAGGTAAAGGTGTACTTTCTAAATTAAATGATTCGTTAAAATCTATCTCTAACCAATTGTTTTCAAGTTGTGCTTCATCATCGCCAGCATAACAATTTATAAATCCTGCTAATTCATCATCAACTTCGAATACATGGATATGTTTATAGTTATTTCTGTAATTTCCTTCAACTATACTTTGTTCAATGACTTTCAACACTGTAACTTTGTCATTATTAACAACTAAAGGCAGTTCCATATCATTCCATATAATATACATTAACTCACTTAACTGTTTTGCATCTTTCTTCTGAGCAGCTCTAATCATAGCTATTCCCCTTTATTACAAATTATGTCTATTTTATCATGTTTGCTCTGTCTTGATAAATTCAAACGCTCTATTTATCATGTTTGCCTCGTCTTGATAAATTCAGCCGCTCTATTTATCATGTTTGGCCTGTCTTGATAAATTCAGCCGCTCTATTTATCATGTTGGCCTCGTCTTGCAATATTCAGCCTTTCTATTTATCATGTTTGGCCTGTCTTGATAAATTCAGCCGCTCTATTTATCATGTTGGCCTCGTCTTGCAATATTCAGCCGCTCTATTTATCATGTTGGCCACGTCTTGCAATATTCAGCCGCTCTATTTATCATGTTTGTCTCGTCTTGCAATATTCAGCCGCTCTATTTATCATGTTGACCACGTCTTGATAAATTCAAACGCTCTATTTATCATGTTTGCTCTGTCTTGATAAATTCAGACACTCTATTTATCATGTTGGACCTGTCTAGATAAATTCAAGCCTTTTATTCACTTTCCTAATAAAAATATGACATTTTTTTATACTTTTCTATATCTCTTCAATCCCACTATATTCAAAATTGTAAATCCTATTATAAATACAAGTAATATACACATATCAAACCAAATGTATTCAAATCCTTGTCCTTTAATCATTATATTCGTCAAAGCATCACCGGCATATCTTAATGGGAATAAATAACCAATTACGCTAATCCAACTTGCAACATTTTCTAACGGAATAATACCAGAGAAGAATACTTGTGGTATCACTACTATAGGAATAAATTGAATCATTTGGAATTCAGAATTTGCAAATGTAGAAACAAATATTCCCATTGCTAAAGCTGAAAGAGCAGTTAAAATATTAATTAATATTACCAACCAAATACTCCCAGCTAAATCTATTTTCAATAAGTAAATTGCATAAAAAACGATAATGATTGTTTGAAAAATAGCAAATAAGCCATATCCTGCTAAGTATCCAAATACTATTTCACTTCTTTTAACTGATGTTGCAAGCAAACGTTCTAAAGTACCATTTGTTCTCTCTCTTAATAAAGCAATACCAGATATTAAAAATACAAAGAAGAATACAAAGAATCCAATTAGTATAGGAAACATTTTATCAAAATAAGTACTATCTGAATCTCCATATAAATAATGATTGTCTAATTTCAATTCTTCAGAAGCTTTTGAGTTACTTTGTTTCAGATTATTGGGCAGTTTCTCAATAACATTAACCACATCTTGCATTTTATTTTTTTGTAATACGGTACTTATTATTTGCTTAGTCGCACTAGACTTACTTGGATCTTCATTTGTATATGTGACATACAAATCCGAACCTCTTTTTTCTATATATGCATCTAATTCTGATTTTTCTATCGTTTTTCTAATCGAATGTGTATTCTCATAACTTTTAATATCTACTTTATCTTTTGGTATTTCCTTTGTAATTGTACTCGGAACATTCTCATTTATACCTATTGTTAAATTAGTTTCTGAATTTGTATTAAATATGAAATACATAAGTGTTAATACTAATATTGGCGCAAATAGCATTAATGCAAGTGTTCTGTTATCTCTAATGAGCTCTTTAACAACTCTTATAAAAATAGCTTTAAACCTCATGATGATCACCTTCTTCAGCTTGTAAAAACACCTCTTCAATAGTGTTAACATTAAATTTATCTTTCAATGCTTGTGGTGTACCTATTTCAAAAAGTTTACCTTCAATTATTAAACCAATATAGTCACATCTTTCCGCTTCACTCATAACATGCGTTGTCACAATCACTGATTTACCTTTATTAGTTAAACTGTTCAACTGCTTCCAAATATCCCTTCTTAAACTAGGATCAATACCTACAGTTGGTTCATCTAAAATTATAAGGTCTGGGTTTGAAATGAGTGTAATAGCTAAAGAAAGTCTTCTTTTCATACCTCCAGAAAAAGTAGAAACAATTTTATCCATATCTTGCTCCAAGTTCACTAACTTCATATTTGTTACCATTTCTTGTTCTAATTTTTCTCCTTTTAAACCCATTAGATTGCCAAAGAATACTAAATTTTCTCGAGCAGATAAATTTTCATATAATGCATCACTTTGGCCCATATAACCTATACGGTTAAGCACTTTTCTATTTGGTATATCTTTGTTAAATACTATAGCATGACCTGATTCTAAACTTTCCATACCCATCAAACATTTAATGGTAGTTGTTTTCCCTGATCCACTAGGACCAATTAATCCTAATATCGTACCAGAATTGAGTTCTATATTTATATTATTTAAAACTGCTACTTTATCGTAGTACTTAGTCGCATTTTCTAATTTTGCTACAACCTCTGTCATAATTGGACAACTCCTTTTAAAATCTAGTTTCAATTTTATTTATTATTGCAATTATAACGCTCTTAAAGAAAAAACACCCACTAGTTAGTGAGTGTTAAAGTAAATCTTTCTGGAACTACAGGTACTTCTTGACTATCTAAACATAAAAATAAGTCCTTGTATCCGTTTATTATGTTATAGTAGTTTTCATTTTCTAAATCCCTTTTCTTCTCGCTAGGGACTTCTAATCCTCTATCTCGTAAAATTTTCAACTGTTGATTATGTGTTTTAAAAGGTTTCATTTAATTCATAACTCCTAAAAAGATAGCCATAACCCGAGTAGAGTTATGGCTAGATCATTTGTATATATTACACTATTTCTCCAAGTAAAGCAACGACAAAATCATACAAAAAAGACGCTTCCCAAAGGTTTAGTAACCTAATGGGAAACGTCAATAAAAATTATGTCCCTAATATTTGCTAAATGCCTTCAAATCAACGTTTGATGGCTATTTTACATCATGCCTGGCATACCGCCCATGCCGCCCATATCTGGTGCAGCTGGTTCGTCTTCTGGTATATCTGCTACTACCGCTTCAGTAGTTAAGAACATTGCTGCTACTGATGCTGCATTTTGTAATGCTGAACGTGTAACTTTTGTTGGATCCACAATACCTGCATCTAACATGTTTACCCATTCGTCTGTTGCTGCATTGAAACCAATACCTTCATCTGCATTTTTAAGTTTTTCAACTATAATTGAACCTTCTAATCCAGCATTTTCAACTATTTGACGTAATGGTGCTTCTAAAGCTTTCAATACAATATTCACACCTGTTTGAACGTCGCCTTTAGCATCTACTTCTGCTACTTTATTATATATTGAAACTAGTGCAGTACCACCACCTGCTACAATACCTTCTTCAACTGCAGCACGTGTAGAGTTTAATGCATCTTCAATTCTTAATTTACGTTCTTTTAATTCAGTTTCAGTTGCTGCACCTACTTTTATAACTGCAACACCGCCTGCCAATTTAGCTAAGCGTTCTTGTAATTTTGTACGGTCGAAATCTGAAGTAGTTTCTTCGATTTGTGCTTTAATTTGACCAACACGAGCATCTATATTAACTGAATCTCCT
The DNA here is from genome assembly GCF_022386595.1 of Mammaliicoccus sp. G-M28. Lineage (NCBI taxonomy): Bacteria > Bacillati > Bacillota > Bacilli > Caryophanales > Staphylococcaceae > Mammaliicoccus > Mammaliicoccus sp. G-M28. Next base: position 14,965 of record NZ_JAJNIF010000006.1, on the reverse strand, counting down.
TGACCTTCAACTATTGTTGTATCATCTTTAGTTACTTGAACTTTACCTGCTTCTCCAAGCATATCTAATGATGTTTCTTTTAAGTCTAAACCTAAATCATCAGTAATAACTTGTCCACCAGTTAAAATAGCTAAATCATCTAACATTGCTTTACGACGATCACCAAATCCTGGTGCTTTAACAGCAACAGCAGTAAATGTTCCACGTAATCTATTTAATACTAAGTTAGTTAATGCGTCACCATCTACATCATCAGCAACGATTAAAATCGGTCTGTTTGTTTGTAATATTTTTTCTAAAATAGGTAAAATATCTTGGAATGATGAGATTTTTTTATCTGTAATTAAAATGTAAGGATTTTCTAATTCAGCTGTCATTTTATCAGAATCTGTAACCATATATGGAGAAGTATATCCTCTATCAAATTGCATACCTTCCACGACTTCTAATTCAGTACTGAATCCTTTTGATTCTTCAATTGTAATTACACCGTCATTACCGACTTTCTCCATAGCTTCTGAAATAAATTTACCTATTTCTTCATCAGCTGCTGAGATAGAACCAACTTGAGCAATTTCTTCTTTCTTCTCAACTGGTTGTGAAATTCTGTGTAATTCTTCTAATGCTACTTTAACAGCTTTATCGATACCTTCACGAATACCAACAGGATTAGCACCACTTGTTACGTTTTTCAAACCTTCTTGAATCATAGCTTGAGCTAACACTGTCGCTGTAGTCGTACCGTCACCAGCAACATCATTTGTTTGGTTAGCAACTTCAGCTACTAACTTAGCTCCCATATTTTCGTATGCATCTTCTAATTCAATTTCTTTTGCAATTGTTACACCATCATTAGTAATTAATGGTGAAGTGAATTTTTTATCTAAAACGACATTACGTCCTTTTGGTCCTAATGTAACTTTAACTGCATTAGCTAATTTATCAACACCAGCGAGCATTGAACGACGTGCATCTTCTGAAAATTTTAATTCTTTAGCCATTTATAATACCTCCATAATATATCTTCAACAAATCTAAATTAATTATTCTATAACTGCTAAAATATCCTCTTCTGAAAGGATAATATATGTCTCTTTATCACGTTTAACTTCTGTTCCTGCATATTGTTGATAAACAACTTGATCTCCTACAGCAACATCTACAGTAAGTCTTGTGCCATCTTCTAAACGCTTACCTGGTCCAACAGCTACAACTTTACCTTCGTTAGACTGTTCTTTAGCTGAATCTGTTAATACAATTCCGCTAGCTGTAGTTTGTTCTGTTTCTGTTTTCTCGATAATAATTCTATCTCCCAATGGTTTTAACATTTATAAAATCCTCCTTGGCGCTATTAATATTAGCACTCTTAATACTTAAGTGCTAACTACATTTTTATAATAATCAAATTTGGTCAAAATTACAAGCAATATAACTTAATTTTTTCTCTTTTCGTACTAAATAAGGTACAATATGTACATGTTTATTTTTGGAGGAATTGAAATATGCAATTTAATCGACTAACTGTCAACATTGCTACATTACTATTATTTGCCGTTGTACAAACGATAGCAATTATACCAAATAGCTTATACGCGGATTCAGGACTATCTAAAATCACAAGATTAGAGATTAGTTTAACTTGGATGTCTGCTTCAGCTATCATTGCAGTGTTACTATTATGGTTTATGAACTCAAATATTAAAAATCCAACTCGTCTTGAGAAACAAACAAAAGAACCATGGGTATATGTTATTTTTTGGTGCATAGCGGGAATATTTCTTGCAATGTTCGGACAAATAATCGCAGCTTTAATCAATACTTATATTCTTAATCAACCTATGGAGAGCGGTAACACGCAAAATCTTATGAAGATTGCACAACAATCACATATATTGATTATTTATATCGTATTAGCTGGTCCTATACTTGAAGAACTGATATTCCGAAAATTAATTTTTGGTGAAATATATAATATGATTAAAGCACCTAAATGGTTAAGTTTTATAATCGCAGTATTAGTCAGTTCGTTTGTCTTTTCTCTAGCACATTCAGACCCCGAACATACTTTAATCTATGTAGTAATGGGAACTGTTTTTAGTGGGCTATATGTTTTAACTAAAAGAATCATCGTACCAATCGTTGCCCATATGGGAATGAATGGTATCGTAGTTTTAGGTCAAATTGTTTTTAAAGATCAACTTAATGAACAAATAGAAAAACAATCACAAGTATCTAACCTTATTTATCAAACATTTATTAATATGTATTCATAAAAATAAAAAGCCTCGGATATTTTTATCCTTGGCTTTTATTTTTCAATATTGTTTAACGCCCCATAAAGCTTCTTCACATTTTTTAATGATATACTTTAACACTTCAATTCTTGCTGATTTTTTATTATCAGCTGGTACAATGTGCCATGGTGCGTAATCGGTATTTGTTTTTTCTATCATATCGTGACTAGCTTCAATATATAAATCCCATTTCTCTCGATTACGCCAATCTTCATCGGTTATTTTCCATTGTTTTTCAGGGGTTTCTTCTCTTTCTTTAAATCTTTTTAGCTGTTCATCTTTATCTAAAGTTAAAAAGAATTTTAATACAATTGCACCTTCATCCGTCCACATTTTCTCAAATTGATTAATTTCTTGATACGCACGTGACCATTCATCTTTAGTTGCAAATCCTTCGACTCTTTCAACTAAGACTCTGCCATACCAACTTCTATCAAATATTTCAACATGCCCACTTCTTGGCATATCTTTTGCAAATCGCCATAAATAATGATGAGTAAGTTCGACATCTGTAGGTGCACTAATTGCATTGACCTCATAACCAGTTGGGTCTAATTTTTCTCTTACTCTTTTTATATTTCCACCTTTACCGGCAGCATCCATTCCTTCATACACCAATATTAAAGGTATTTTTCTTTCATACAAAGCAAATTGCAGCTCTTTTAACCTGCTTTGTAGTTCACCTATTAATGATTTGTATGTTTTATTGTTTATCTTTTCAATAGATTGATTAAGTAATTCAGATTTAAAATTATCACTAAAATTGCCATCACTTACTTTCTTAGTCTCTTTATGTAGTTGAATGGCACTTTTTAAACGCGTTATAATATGTTGATTCATTGATTTAATAGCTTCATCTTTTTCTGTATAATCAATAATTTTCCATTCATCTTTAGGTGCATCTTTTAAAATTTTATGCATCTCTTTATGGTAAACATCATCAGCTATAGCACTTTCATATTCTTGTGCTTTCCAATTTGTAAGTGGATTTTCCTTCATTTCTTTTAAATGCGCTTTTCTTTTTTTATCACTAATCTCAATATAAAACTTAATTATTTCATACCCATCATCTTTAATCATCGATTCAAAATTCTGTATTTGTCTTTTTAATACATGATATTTATTATAAATGGAATTCTTGATTTTATTTTCTTGGTATTCAATAAAATATGCATACCAACTTCTAAAATAAATGTTAATATCTCCTCTAGCAGGTAAACTGTTCCAATATTTCTGTAAAAATTGGTACCTAAGATCATCCTTTGTAGGAGACTTTGTAGGTATAAAACGCGTGTATTTTGCATCAAGTGTTAATAAAAGTTCGTTAGATAGTCTTGTCTTCCCTGAAGCTGGAACACCCTCAAATACTATCATAATAGGAATTCCAAGTTCTTTAGTTTCCCTAGTTAAAGCTGCTACTTCTAAAGATAATTGTTCATTATTTTTAGTCATATCAATACACCTCTTTTCAAATAATATTATATGCCCACATTACAGTTTTCGCAATTTTCAAGTAATTATTATATTGATAATGGTATAATACTTTTAATATGGAGGGAAAATTATGACACTTACATTTAAAGAATATCAATATGAACAAATAAACATTGAAGAAAAAGAACAAAAAACGAAATCACTTTTAAAAATATTAGATCACGCTGAAACAATTGCTGAAGCTATAGAAACTATAAATAAAATAAACAAAATAAGAAATCATACAGATACATACTTCAACATTGCTTACATTAGAGCATCTATCGACAGTCACGATGATTTTTATAGTAAGGAAAGAGACTTTTTTGATGAAAATATGCCTAAAATACAAAATTTAGATAACCTATTTTATGAATCATTACTTAATTCTAAATTTAAAGACGAGCTAATTAAACATTTTGGTCAACAATTATTTTCTTTAGCTGAAGTTGCTTTATACACTTATCATCCTTCAATCAATGAATTACTCGTAAAAGAAAATAAGTTAGTAAGTAAATATGATAAATTAGTTGCCTCAGCAGAAATTGAATATAAAGGAGAACAGTTAAATTTATCACAGTTTAGCAAATATTTAATAAATAAAGATAGAAATATACGTAGAGATGCATACATTACGAAAGAAAAATTTTTCGACGCTCATTTAGAAGATTTTGATCGAATTTATGATGAGCTTGTTAAAGTTAGACATGAAATAGCTATAAAATTAGGATATGACAATTTTGTTCAACTTGGTTATGATCGCATGCAAAGGATTGGATATGGTGATCAAGATGTTAAAGTTTTTAGAGATCAAGTAAAAGAATTTATCGTTCCTATAGCTGAAACTATTAAAGCACAACATGCTAAACGTATAGATGTTAACCAATTAAAAGTATATGACCAAAATTTCACGTTTAAATCGGGATCACCTAAACCACAAATAACAACAGATGAAATTGTAGAAAATGCTAGAACAATGTATTATGAACGCTCTAATGAAACAGCAAAATTCATTGATTTTATGATAGATAAAGAATTGTTTGATTTAGAAGCTAAGAAAGGAAAAGAAAGTGGTGGTTATTGCACAATTATTAATGATTTCAAATCACCATTTATCTTCGCCAACTTTAATGGTACACAAGGTGATATCGAAGTCATGACTCATGAGGCTGGTCACGCTTTTCAAGTTTTTGAAAGTCTGAAATATTCCGTACCTGAATATTACTTTCCGACTTCGGAAGCATGTGAAATACACTCTATGAGTATGGAATATTTAACTTATCCATGGATGAAACTATTTTTCAAAGAGGAAACAGAAAAATTTAAGTTATCACATTTAGAAGATAATATTAAATTTTTACCATATGGCGTAGCGATAGATGAATTTCAACATAAAGTGTATGAAAATCCAGGTATTTCTGTTGAAGAACGAAGAAAAATTTGGTCTAACATAGAGAAGAAATACTTACCAACTATAGATTATGATGGCATACACCACTTAGAAAATGGCGCTTTTTGGCATAGACAAGGTCATATATTTGCTTCACCTTTTTATTATATCGATTATACATTAGCCACAATTTGTGCAATGCAATTTTATATCAAACAAGAAAATGATAAAGAACAAGCATGGGCTGACTATTTAAAAATATGTCAAATCGGCGGATCTCAATCATTTGTGGATATTATTGAATCAGTTGGTTTACAATCACCATTTGAAAAAGGCACTGTAAAATCAATTGTGGAACACATTTATAAAGCAATTCAAAATATTGATCAGTCCCAATTCTAAAGACAACTTTACTAAGTTCTGCCAAGTTGTAGATTAAGTCACTAGTTAATCGAAGAGTTCTGCCAAGTTGTAGATTAAGTCGGACGTTAATCGAAGAGTTCTGCCAAATGAAAGGCTGAGACAATTAACTTGTCTCAGCCTTATTTTTTCATATCTAATTTATTAAGATTTAGTTACTTTTCTCAAGAAGAATACAATTACAGATCCTAAAATTACTACTATCGCTAACGAAATACCAATAATTAGTGGCTTTGAAACATCTTTTTTTTCTGAAGCTGTATCAAAACTTTCAGTAGTTGTTGAAGTGGATTCTGTTTTTGTATCATTATCTTCATTTGTGGATGTAGTTGCTGTTGTATTAGATGTTTTTTTAAATTTAGGATGAGCTAAATCAGGTCTACTTCCTACTTTACTCGTAACCAAATCTAAAACATCTTCATCCAATTTACTATAATATTCTTCAGAGTTACCTGGAATGAACTTTGGATCTTCTCCTTCAGAATATTGTTGTTCATAATTATCAGGATAAGATGGCATAGTAGGTGTATATTGATCTATATATTGGCTATTATAGTTGTTATTATTTGAGTCATTTGATTTTGGTTCTTCAGTTGATGGTTTTCCTTCACCTGAATTATTAGGCGGTGGTGTTTGATTATTGCTATTTCCACCATTTGGTTCTTCCGTACTCGGTTCCTCTGTACTTGGCTTTTCACCTGTATTAGGTTCTTCTGTGCTCGGTTCTTCTGTTGATGGTTTTCCCCCACCTGAATTTGGCTCTTCCGTACTCGATTCTTCTGTACTTGGTTTTTCACCTGTATTAGGTTCTTCTGTGCTTGGTTCTTCAGTTGATGGTTTTCCCTCACCTGAATTTGGCTCTTCTGTACTCGGTTCCTCTGTACTTGGTTTTTCACTTGTGTTCGGTTCTTTGATTGGTTCTTCTGTACTTGGTTTTTCACTTGTATTCGGTTCTTTGTTTGGTTCTTCTGTACTTGGTTTTTCACTTGTATTCGGTTCTTCTGTACTTGAATCTTTTTTCTTCTCTGTTTTTTGTTTAGTTTGTTCTTCAGCTGTATTAGGAGAAGTGTCTTTCACATTTGATTGTGAAGGTTCAATAGCGAGTGTATCATTCCCGTGTGCTACACCTATAACCATCGAAGATAATAATAAAGTTGATATAATTGAATTTTTAAGTACCTTCATAAATGTTATCCCCCTCCTATACGTTTTCAATATTATAAGTATAAATCATAAATATCTTGTTTTCTATGCTTTAACCCCATATGTTACACAGAATTAATATTTTGTAATAACTTATTCATATTTCTAATAATTAGAGGTTAAGATAAGTTGTACATAATAATTACTCCCTATCCAAAAATTGAATTTCGAATAGGGAGACTTTTAATGTTTTAACTATTTAGTTGCAAGTTATATTTTGTAAATTTCAAATAGACTTGCCCTGATTCTGTTGAAGTTCTAAAGTTTACTGCATTTTCATCCGGAAAAATTCTAGTTGTAAATACGCATTCTCCATCATTTACGAAAATTTCTAAACTTGAGGTATCGCTATAAATTCTTAACTGTTCTAAATCCTTATTTAAAGTTGTTGTACGTGTTGCTTTATCAACCGCTTCACTCACAACACCACTTTCAAAACGGTCTAATGTCAGCTGCTTTGTTCTTGTATTATAAATTATTTGAGTAGAACATTTTTTTGAAACTCTTACATCAAAATATATTTCTGTCGCTTCATTTTCAATAATATCTATAATCAACTCATATTGTTTACCTTCATATGGATGTAATTTCACAGAGTGTTTGTTTGCATAACCTTCTGCTGTTTCTTTATTCGTTCTTAATTTTTCTAGAGCTTTAATCGGTCTTTGAACTAGTTTATTATTTTCGATTGTTAACTCTCTTGGAATTGTTAAACAGTGCGCCCAACCTTCTTCATCAGTTGCATAATCAATTTCAGGAAGTCCCATCCAACCTATTAAAATTCTTTTACCATTTTTGTCTAAAAATGTTTGTGGTGCATAAAAATCAAAGCCTTGATCTAGTTCAATAAAATGATGATGCTCAAATTCTAAAGTATCGATATTAAAATCACCAATTAGATAGCCAGATTGATATATGTTTTCAAATTGATTATTTTGAGGTTCAATACCCTGTGGAGAAAAGATAAATACATCTTTCTCATCCAGCTTGAACAAGTCTGGGCATTCCCACATATAACCGAAATCTTGTAATTTAGTATGTATTTCACCCTTTAAAGTCCAATCTTTAATGTTAACAGACTCATAAATAACTGCACTTCCCGTTTCATTTTCTCTTTGTATTCCAAAAATAGCATAGTACTTATCTTTTTCTTTCCATACTTTAGGGTCTCTAAAATGTTCAGTATAGCCTTTTGGAACATCATGAATCACAGGTTTATCAAATTTCTTAAATGATCCATCTTCTTGTTGAACTGCAATCATTTGTGTTGATTTTCTATTCCATTCATTATCTCTAACGTTACCTGTGTACATTAAATGTAATTTGCCTTCGTAATCAAATGCACTTCCAGAATAAACTCCATGACTATCGAATTCTGTATCTGGTGATAAAGCAACTCCTTCATCTTTAAAACTCGTTAAGTTTTTACTTGTATAGTGATACCAATACTTCAATCCATGTACAGCTCCTAATGGAAACCACTGATGAAATATATGGTATGTACCATTATGATAAATAACTCCATTAGGATCGTTTAATAATCCTGACTTTGGTTGTATGTGAAAGATTTGACGCCATTTTGATTGGTTAACTTGTTCTAGCAGTTTATTATATTCAACTTCAGATATGTCTGATAGTTTTTTGTATTGTTCTTCACGTGTCCAATTTACCATTATCATTCTCCTTACTTCTCATTTTAACCGGCTACATAATATACTTATTTTATCATATTTTATAAGCTAATTTATCCTTCGTTTCAAAATGATTGTTCTCAAACCACATTTCTTTCAAATAAAAAAACTGCCAACAAAGTTAAGTTTTGTCGACAGTTTGAATACTTATATTATTGTTTTTCGACTGTTATAGTCCATAAAGCATCGCCTAATTGTTCATAATTAGTAACAGGATATCCATTATCCGCTGCCCAATTTGGAAGTGCTTCTGTTGCTTGTGTACAATCGAAATCTATTTTTAGTTGCTCTCCAACTTGTATTTCATCCATTTTATTTTGTGCTTCTATTAATGGAAATGGACATACCATTCCAACAGTACCTAATTCATGTACCATTATTACACGCTCCTTTTATTAAATACTTTGTGTATTCACTTGTGTTTTAGCTTGTCTAGCTTTTCTAGGTTTAACAAAAATGAAGTAACTCATAAACCAAGCACCAAAAATCATTGAAGGTAAGGCAACCCAACCTTGCCAACTCATAGCTGCTGTAGATACTAGTCCATTACCGATTGAACAACCGCCTGCTAATGATGCACCTACACCCATACAAGCACCACCAATCACACTATTTCTAATTGTCTTAGTATCTGGCATTCTCCATTTAAATTCTCTTGAGCCTTTAGCTGCAATATATGAACCTACGAAAATACCTAATACTAAAAATACACCCCAGTTTATTAATGAAACATCTCCAGTCACTAAATACTGAACGATATTGGCTGAAGGAGTTGTAATACCAAGTCCTCCAACTCTACCAGTTGAAGCGCTCATTGGCCAAGCAATTAAAGCAATAACTCCTACTGCAACTGCCGCAACAAAAGGATGGTATCTTTTTTCAAATAACATATGACGTATTCCCGTATATTTCGGTTTTAATTGAGGTATAGCAACTTTTGGTTTTTTCAAAGTTTTTGTAACAAAATATGCTGTTATCATTACTAACACTATAATTAATAACCAAACAGGTATATTAAGTGTTTCAGACATATTTGAATTCATTACACTATATGAATTTATATTTTCTTGTAAAGGATTTAAAGGACCAGATTTCATAATTGCGGCCGTCACACCATACAATACTAATGCAATCCAGCTTCCTATTAATCCTTCACCTGCTCTGTACCATGTACCAGTTGCACACCCACCAGCTAGTATAATACCAATACCAAATACAAATGATCCAAGTATCGTACCTACTAATGGAAATGTTTCCGCTTCTATTTTAAAGACGCCTAATCCTACTAAAGTAAATAACCCAATACTTTGAATAGAAATAGCTATTAATAAAGCATAAAACATTTTATTATTTTTTTGTACATACATATCTCTAAATCCGCCTGTTAAACAAAAACGTGTTCTTTGCATAACAAAGCCGAGTAATATACCGACGATAAGTCCACTCATAACCATCCAAATCACGTTTACATCTCCTTATTCTTATTACTTTGATAGGAATAATAATATATGATATTCCACATTTTTTCAAGTTACCATTTCATTACAAAAGTTTGATAATTCAAAAAAAGAAAAAACAACCGTAATTTTTACGGTTGTTTCGTTTCATCTTCATCCATACCTAGTTCTTCTTCCATTAATTTTTGTTCTGCTTTTAAATATTTTTTATAACCTATTTTAGAAATTATGATACTAATCTCATATAAAAGTATCATCGGAATTGTAAATAACATATGTGTCATAAAATCAGGTGGAGCTATTAATGCTGCTACGACAAGTAATATGAAGTATGCATATTTTCTGTTTTTCTTTAAGAACATCGGTGTTACAATCCCTAATCTTGTTAAGAATAATAATAAAATTGGCAATTGAAATACGAAACCAAAAGGTATCGTAAATTTGAATAATTCACTAAAATATTCTTTAATACCAATGGTCTGCTTTATACCCATGTCATCTGCTAGTCCCATCGTAAATGCTATTAAATATGGGAATATGATAAAGTATGAAAATAACAAACCTCCTACAAACAAGAACAAACTAAATGGAATATAGCTTAGTGTAACTTTTTGTTCTTTTGGATGTAATCCCGGAGATATAAATGCCCATATTTCATATAATATAACTGGTGATACAATAATAAATGCAATAATGATAATCATTGCTATGTATATTGTGAGTGGATCTGTTATCCTAAACGCATTCAATTCTAATGTTTGGGTAAAATCATCATTCGTAATATAGTAAATCACTGGTTTAGCAATGAAAAATCCAATAATGAGCCCACCTATTAGAAAATATGCAATAATCATAATACGACCACGTAATTCTTCTAAGTGTTCGACAAAAGTTAAATTGTCTTTATCCACCATCTTACCTCCAATCTAAAAAAAGATGTGGCAGGAAACCCGCCACATTTAAGGGAACATCTGTTAAATAAAATTCTATTTAACTTCTTTATCTTTGCTATCTTCAGGACTACTTTTCTTTTCATCAAAGTTTGTCATGCCATCTGTAGCATCTTTAAATTCTTTCAAAGTTGATCCCATCGCTCTACCAAACTGTGGTAATTTCTTTGGCCCAAATATAATTAATGCTACTACCCCTATAAATAATAAACTAACTGGTCCTGAAATACCGACTGTATTAATAAACGTTAAAGCTTCCATTTGATACCCTCCTATTGATTCTTCATAAAGAAGATTAAAGATTGCAATTCAATTCCTAAATCTATATGATGAACCTGCACTTTCTCAGGTACATTTATTCTTTGAGGTGTAAAATTCAAAATACCAGTAATTCCAGCAGATGTTATACGATCAGCAACTCTTTGTGCTGCTTGTTGTGGTACTGTCAATATTACAACTTGTATACCTACTTCTTCAACTACTTTTTCAAAATCATCCATACTATCAACTGTCAATTTACCTACCATACTTCCAGATATACTTTCAGATTGATCGAAAGCTGCGACAATTTGCATTCTATCATTAACAGTAAAATTATAATTCACAAGTGCAGTACCTAAATTACCAACACCAACGATTGCGACTTTAGTCATATCATCTTGTTCAAGGGTTGTTCTAAAAAATTTTAATAAATAACTAATATTGTATCCGTAACCCTTTTTTCCTAATTCACCAAAATATGAAAAATCTCGGCGAATTGTAGCTGAATCAATTTTAAGACCTTCACTTAATTCTTTTGAAGATACACGATCTACGCCTGAATTATGAAGTGTACTAACAAATCTATAATAAAGAGGCAAACGTTTCAAAGTTGCTTTAGGGATCTTCACATCATTCTTTGCCAAAATCCTCACCTTTTCCACTATAAAATAATGTGATTGCGTTCACATCTAATGGGTTTATTATAACAAACTTCACATAAAATAACTATATAAATATTGTATGTCATTTACATACAATTATCGTTCATTTTCATGTAGAATAATAACTAATAGAGAGGTGTAAACATGATACTTTTACAAATAAATAATTTAGAAAAATCTTTTGATGGCGATGTTATTTTTTCAGATGCTGATTTTGAAGTTAAAACAGGTGAAAGAATTGCAATAGTTGGAAGAAATGGTGCAGGTAAAACAACACTCATGAAAATTATTGCCGGCGTCGAAAGTTATGATTCAGGAAACATGTCTAAAGGTAAACAAGTTTCTATGGGATATTTAACACAACAAATGACATTAGACTCAAATGATACTGTTATGAATGAAATGAAAAAACCATTTGAACATGTAATAGTAATTGAAGAAAAGATGAAATCTTTAACAGACTGGTTAAGCAAACACGCAGATGACTATGATAGCGATACTTATCAAGAAAAGTTATCTCAATATGAAACACTATCAAATCAATACGAATCATTGGATGGCTATCAATATGAAAGTAAAATTAAAACTGTTTTAACGGGTTTGAATTTTATAGAGTCTGACTTTGATAGACAAATTCAATCATTCAGTGGTGGTCAAAAGACTAGATTATCGATGGCTCAGATGTTATTAAGTGAACCAGACTTGTTATTACTAGATGAACCTACTAACCATTTAGATATGGATACAACAGAATGGCTTGAGAACTATTTAACACATTTCAAAGGCGCTATCGTTATAATCAGTCACGATAGATACTTTTTAGATAAAATAGTTAACCAAGTTTACGATGTTGCTTTAGGTTCTGTAAAAAAATACGTAGGTAACTATAGTAAGTTTTTGAAAGAACGTGACGCACATTACGAAAAAGTAATGGCTGAATACGAAAGACAACAAAGTGAGATTAAAAAATTAGAAACATTTGTTGAAAAAAATATAACACGCGCATCTACAAGTGGTATGGCGAAAAGTAGACGTAAAGTCTTAGAACGAATGGAAAGAATCGATAAGCCAAGACTTGATGCAAAAAGTGCACAAATTAATTTCGAAATAAACCGAGCTACTGGTGAAGATGTTTTAAAAATTAATAATTTAGAAATTGGTTACTCTGAAAGCATAACTTCACCAATTAATTTAGAAGTAAAACGTCATGATCGCATCGCTATAATCGGTCCAAACGGAATCGGTAAATCTACTTTGATTAAGACAATCGCACAAAAGCTTCCTGCATTAGCTGGAGATGTCTTATTCGGTTCTAATATTCAGATTGGTTATTATGACCAAAAACAAGCAGAATTTAAATCCAATATGACAATATTAGATTATGTATGGAATCAATACTCACATATGCTAGAGAAAGACATTAGAACCATTTTAGGCAGATTCTTATTTACCCAGGATGAAGTCAAAAAAGTAATTAATGACTTATCAGGTGGAGAAAAAGCACGTCTTCAACTAGCATTGTTAATGCTAGAAAAAAATAACGTTCTTATTCTTGATGAACCTACCAACCATTTAGATATTGATTCTAAAGAAATGTTAGAACAAGCTCTACAAAACTATGAAGGCACACTACTCTTTGTATCACATGATCGATATTTTATTAATGAACTTGCTAATAAAGTATTCCATATCACTTATGAAGGTAATGAGCTTTTCCAAGGAGATTATCAATATTATTTAGAAAAACTAGAACAACGTGATGCAATCAATAGTTATGAACAAAATGATAGTTCCTCTACTCAAACAACTAAAGATGATAATTTTTATACAAATCAAAAACAACATAAAAAAGAAAAACGTAAACTTGAGCGACAATTAGAAGAAATTGAAAATAATATTTCTACATATGAAGAACAAATTACAAACTATGAGCATCAGCTTACATTGCCAGAAATATTTAATGATATTGAGAAGAGTAATGAAATTAATAATCTAAGAATAGAAACAGAACGTTTGCTCGAAGAAAACATGGAAAAATGGGAAGAAATAGAAAGTAAGCTCAATTAATCATAAATCACTAAGGTAAGTTTTACACCTTAGTGATTTTTTATATCGAATATTAATCACACTTTTATTCACAATAAAAAGACTTGTTTTACAGTCATCCACAGAGTTATCCTACTTATCCACAGGTAAAAAGTAAAAACAAGCCATTCATCGTAAAACTTATCCACAAATAAAACAAAAGATATACTTAGGTTATCCACAATTTGTGATTAACTTGTGCACAAGTACAAACGTTCTGTATTGACTTTATGAATATCTCATGCATTTTGTTGGTGACTTGTAAATATTGTGAAATCAAAATGAAGTTAATCTTAAATTATTAATCTAGTAGATTAATTCACTAGCTTTAATATTGAAAAAGTTTTATAATTTATGTAACCAATTTTCTTGTCTTGTACACTTTAGTAAGAAAACACTGCTTACTAAATTTAAATTTAGTAAGTGCTTAGAGTTAAATTTCATTGATTAATTGGTCTTGTGTATTATACAGAAGGGATGATGATTTATGAATAACGCTAACATTGAGAGTTATACAACAAAAGCTAAAGAATTGCTAGAGCATAAGATTATAACTAAAGAAGAATATGAACAACGTATTAAAGACTACACTGATTACACAAACAGTGAAGGAAAGTACACTAGAAAATGAACACATTAAAATGACTGAGACATAATTGTCCTAGAAATTTTATAAAAATCATTTTGGTAGCTCATAAAACTACCATCAGATTGCCCGCAAAGTTTAAAACTTTGTTGGCATTTTTTTATGCGCATGCTTTCCACTTGTGTGAATACAGATACCCTTGCTTACACTTCTACTGACTTTTGTGAATACAGACACCCTTGCTCACACCTTTCTCTACTTATGTAAATACAGACATCCATACTTACACTTCTACTGACTTTTGTGAATACAGACACCCATGCTTACATTTCTCTCTACTTGTGTGAATACAGATATCCATACTTACACTTCTACTGACTTGTGTGAACATAGACATCCTTACTTACACTTCTACTGACTTTTGTGAATACAGACACCCTTGCTCACACCTTTCTCTACTTATGTAAATACAGACATCCATACTTACACTTCT
>NZ_JAJNIF010000005.1:0-150581 GCF_022386595.1 Mammaliicoccus sp. G-M28 | reverse complement strand
TCTTGATAAATTCACGGACTCTATTTATCATGTTGGACCAGTCTTGCAATATTCAGCCATCCTATTTATCATGTTTGCCACGTCTTGCAATATTCAATCGCTCTATTTATCATGTTGGACCTGTCTTGATAAATTCACGGACTCTATTTATCATGTTGGACCAGTCTTGCAATATTCAGCCATCCTATTTATCATGTTTGCCACGTCTTGCAATGTTCGGAGCCTCTATGTTGCTAGTCGACCCTGTCTTGATAAATTCGAGTCACTTTATACCCTTTTCCAACCAAAAGAGATGAGACAATTTATTTGTCTCATCTCTAATTTTTAAAATTTCAATTTATCTGGTCTGTAAAATACAATAATTACTGATGCTACTAGGAAGAATGCCATTGCTATATACAATGGAAAATCTATACTAATATCAAATGCTGCGCCGGCTACTAAGGGTCCGATTAAGTTACCGACACTTGTTGCTGCCGAGTTTAATCCACCTGCTGTACCTTGATTATTACCGGCTAATTTTGAAAAGTAGTTCGTCATGGATGGTCTGATTAAATCAAATCCAATAAATATAATGAAACTTACTAGCATTACCGTTAAATATTTTGAAGCCATTAAGAATGCTCCTAAAACTAATATCGAATATATTAATGAGAATAATGTTAACTTAATTTCACCTATTTTTCCTACTAGCTTTTCAAATAAGAACAGCTGGAATATAACCCCTACTATTGCGCCACCTGTAATGGCGATAGATATATCTTTCGGTTCGAAACCTACTTTTTCTGCTGTATATAATGAGAACATGGTTTCTGTTGATGCTAAACCATATGAAAGTATGAGCATTATAATAACAGGTACTACAAACAATTTATATGGAAATGGTTCTTTAACTTTTTTCTTACGTGTCTCATGTGTTTCATCTTCATCACTAGCTTCTTTTAATAAGAATATCGAGAATAATAAAGCTATTATGCCTAGTCCACCTGCAAAATAAAAAGGCATTCTATGCGAAATTTCTGCTAAGAATCCTCCTACACCAGGTCCAACTATAAACCCTGTATTTATTACTGCTGACATATAACTAAAGTTCTTCGCTCTAGTCTCATGTGTTGATAAATCACCGATCATACCATTTACACCTGGCATGACAAACGCTGCACTAATCCCACCTAATACTCTTGATAATAAAAGTATTGAAAATGAATTACCTACCGCAAATATAAATTCTGAAATGGAGAATAATAGGAGGCCAATAATGATAATGATTTTTTTACCAAATTTATCTGCAAATCGTCCTCCAAATGGTGAAGCAATCATTTGGAATAATGCGAACACTGCTACAAGTACACCCAAATCTGTACCATTCAAATCTAAATCCTTTAAAAACGTTGGTAAAACTGGAATTACGATACTAATTCCTAAAAACATTAAAAATATATTAAAATATAAAACATTTAACTTACTCTTCATTTTAGACCTCCTTATTCAATACTTTCACAAATTTTATCTGATTTTCACTATATTCTAATCCATTTAGTTGGATTTTCATAACGTTATGCAATCTTTAATATATACAATTTATAGTGTATAGTAACTATACAGTCAATAGAAGGAGAACAATTTATGCAAAAAATTAATCAAATACCTATAAGTGAGTTTGCTAGCTTAACAAATGTTAGTCGTCAAACACTTATTTACTACGATAAAATCAATCTTTTTAAACCTGATTATAAAAATGAAATTGGCTATCGCTACTATTCTATAAAACAAATTGAACTGATTAGTGTGATCACATTACTAAAAGAATTAGGCATGCCACTAAAAGAAATCAAAGAATATACACAAAACAAATCACCAGAACACTTTTTAAATTTAATGTATCAACAGAAAAAGACGATTCAAGAACAGAAGAAACATTTAGAATATAATGAAATGATTATCAACGATAAAATTCAGCTCATTAAAGAAGCTATACAAACACCATTTGATGACATTACATTACAAGAAATCGAAGAAACAACATTTTATATAAGTGATAATATCGCAAATGCTTCAGAACTTGATTTTTTAATATCTATTAATCAATTTATTGTAGAACTTAAATCACATGGCCTATTCTCTAGCCAACCGATTGGCATTATATCCAATATGAAAGATATTTTAAATGGAGAATACAATAATTATAGTTACCTATATGTTAAAATTCCTAACTCTAAAAATCATTATACAAACACCATTACGTTAAAAGGTCAGTACTTAATTGGTTACCACCTAGGATTAGATAAAAATATAGAAGTAACGTACTCAAAAATGATGCAAAAAATAGAAGAAATGGATTTAAAAATCGGTAAATATGTCTATGAAGAATTTGTATTCGATTCAGTTATTAAAAATAATGAAAATGAATATATAACGAAAATAATGATTGAAGTGGAATAAAATATTTCCTCGGGCATCAGCATTTTACAAAATTGTTACCAATATCTATTTTTTATAAAATCTTACAATTTTCACAAAAAATAAAGCACTTTCGTTTAATTTAATTAATAAAATCAAATTAACGAGGTGCTTTATTTATAAGTTATATCATTCTTAAATAATACTACCACGAGTAACGTGCTTACTTCCTGTACTCGATTGTATTATTAAAATTTTAATTTAACATTTATGAGTATTGGATAAATTAATAATGCTAAAAGAATTCCGATAGCACCTAATATATGGAACATTTCATATATATGATGATATATCCATTTGAACAAAGGTGTGAAATCTCCAAGTACATACCATACAAAGACTATTACGCCTATTAAAAATAGTCCTATTAAAGTTGGAATGATACCAACACGATACATAATTGCACCGATGAAGAAACAAACACCAGCAATAAAAATAACTGATAAGATATCTATCCACATATTATCGAATCTATTGTTATGTTGTAGGAAATCTCCAACTCTCATTAATGTAACGTTACTATTTGCAATATTTGCAGTAAGTTCTAATAAGTAGCTAACGATTTCATGCACTGCTAACAAACATACAATAAATATAAAGTAGCTTAACCACAAACTGAAAATATATTGCTTTCTCGTAGAACCGAGTTGAACGGCTGATTTAAAAGGATCACCATACAAGAAAAATGGTAAGAATCCTAATATACCGTATATTGGTCCAGATAATAAAGGTTTGAAAGACTCAGTTGGTTCAACATAGAAGCCAATGATAAAATAAATTACAGCTAATGCTAAAAGTACGATACTAAATGTATAAAATTGTAATTTCAATTCTTTGCCTATTATAGAAAGCGAGCCTCTTACATCACCCATTATTAGCCTCCTTTGACATCGTTATATTGACTAAGTAATCTTGAATACTTGCTTTATCTACTTTAATATTCAACGCTTTACATTGTTTAATCAATTCTTCATTAAACGGTATATCTGCCATAATTTTATGCTGATTCATAATTGTAGATTGTTCAATTACTTCATTATTAGAAACAACTTGCTGAATATCTTCTAACTTACCAACCAATATTGCTCCTCTAGATTGAAAATATTCTATAGGTTCGTTTAATTTCACATGATGTTCAGAAATGACAACTAGTTTTTCACATATTTTTTCAATTTCTTTAATATGATGAGAAGCAATCAAGATATATCTTGGATCTGCTTCAAATGATTCTCTAAGTGCTTTAGTAAATACCTTTCTCATATAAGCATCTAAACCGTTTGTTGGCTCATCTAACATCGTAACTGGTGCATGACTTGCTAATCCAATTACAGACTGAACCATAGATTGCATACCTTTAGAAAAAGTCTTAATTTTTTTCTTTCTTGGTAACTCGAATAAATCAATTAAATAATCTGCTTCTTGTTGATCCCAATTATCGTTAAACATTGAAGCAAATTTCATAGCATCATTTACATTCCATGTCTTACCAAAGAAATGGTTTTCCCTTAAATATGTGATTTGCTTAGAAGCTGATACATTATTATATGGATTAAAATCTAAAATGGACACTTGTCCTGAATTCTGTTTTTCTTGACCTGACATGAGTTTCATTAACGTCGTCTTACCTGAACCATTACGTCCCCATAATCCGATAATCATAGGCTGGTCTTCTTGTAAATTTAAATCTTCCAGTACATATTCATCCTTGTACTTAAACGACATATTTCTAATATCAATGATTGTCATAGTCTTGAGCCACCCTTCTTATTAATTCTTCTTTGTTTATATTGAGTCTCTTCGCTTCTTTAACCATGTTCTGGATATAAGTGTTTGAGAAATCTTGCATTCGTGTATTTACAAGCTTGTCGCGCGCATCTTCAGCTATAAACACACCAATTCCTCTTCGCTTCGTCACGATGCCTTCATCCATCAACAAAGTAATACCCTTTTGAGCCGTCGCTCTATTGATATTATAAAAATTTGAAAGTTCTGTTGTGGAAGGTATTTGTTCACCTTCAGACAAAAGTCCTTCAACTAAATCATCTTTAATCATATCTGCAATTTGCAAAAATATAGGTGTATCATCATTTAATGTAGGTTTCATATTCATTCTCCTTATCCTATAACATGATTGGTTGATTAGTTGTGTAATCAACTATAATATCATTCATGTTATTTGTCAAACTTCTTCGGGGTATTTATCCTATTCATAACGTCATAACACCCATTATATCAGTATTTCAAGCGTATTAAATTTTTATAAATTAAAAATATATAGTTATCATTTGCATAACCACAGCATTTGTAGCAATCTAAAGTTAAACATAAACAAAAGGTGGCTAAATTATGAAAAGAGCATTAGTCTTACTTACAGAACAATACGCAGATTGGGAATTAAGCTATGTTGCAGCAGAACTATCTATGTCACATTCGTTTAAAATAGATACTGTATCGTTAGAAGAACCAACAGTCACATCCATCGGTCAAATAAAGACCATCATTGACTATACAATTGAGCAAATTTCAGAACCATATGACGCTTTAATCGTTATAGGCGGAAACAATTGGCCATCAATAGAAAGCGAGCAGCTTGTACAGCTCATTAAGTCATCATTAGACAAAGGCATCGTTGTCGGTGCAATATGTGGCGCAGTAGACTTCTTAGCAAGAAATAGCCTACTTTCAGGATTCAAGCATACAGGAAACGACTTAAACACATGGACAACAGACAATAACTTTAAACAATACACAAACTCAATAGACTTCGTAAATGAAGACAGCGTAATAGATAAGAATCTCGTTACAGCAAACGGATCAAGCGCAGTAGACTTTGCATTTAATGTCATTCAAGCATTAGGATTATTGGATGAAAGAGAAGCGGAAAAAAATAAATACTTCTATAAATCAGGATATGTAGCGTATAAATTGAAATACGGAGAAATTGGGTAGATTTGTGGAGTGAGTAAGGAGAAATAAAAGGAGCTAATCATATGACTCATCTAAATGATATTGTGAAAATCTCAAAACAATACGGACTAAATATTCAACCAGAAACAATTTCTTTAAATGAATCAGGGTTAGATTTTCAAGTTGCTTTCGGTGAAGACGAACATGGACAAAAATGGGTATTGAGAATACCAAGACGTGCAGATGTATATAAGCGTACCCATTCTGAAAAACAAATTGTAGACTTTCTACAAGAACATGTATCATTTGAAGTACCAAAATGGAAAGTACATGAAGAAGACCTTATCGCATATCCAATACTTCAAGGCATACCCGTAGCAACAATTGATCCTGAAATACAGAATTATGTATGGGAAATTGAG
Organism: Mammaliicoccus sp. G-M28; assembly: GCF_022386595.1. NCBI lineage: Bacteria > Bacillati > Bacillota > Bacilli > Caryophanales > Staphylococcaceae > Mammaliicoccus > Mammaliicoccus sp. G-M28. Next base: position 144,792 of record NZ_JAJNIF010000005.1, on the reverse strand, counting down.
CACAAACCCATTCCCGATAATTTTGTAAACACATTAGCTGAAATACTTGTTGATTTACATGGTATACCAGAAAATATAATAACTAATAAACACATCTCTACAAAAACTATACACGAAATAAAAAGAGACTTTCAAAATAGAATGCATAAAGTCAAAGAGACGTATGGTGTATCAAGTGAAATTTGGAACAGGTGGCAAAGATGGATAGACAATGACGAACTCTGGCCAGAACATGCAACAATGATACATGGTGATTTACACCCAGGACATATAATGGTAGATAGCGAAGCAAACGTAACAGGACTGATAGACTGGACAGAAGCAACCCATTCTGATCCATCAATGGATTTCATGGGACATCATCGCGTATTCGGTGAAGAAGGTTTAGAACAACTCATAACTGCTTATAAAAAAGCAGGAGGAAACACATGGCCAAGAATGAAAGAGCATGTCATAGAACTCAATGCAGTCTTCCCACTATTTATCGCAGAATTTGCAATAGAGTCCGGAGAAGCGGCTTATGAAAGTATCGCAAAGAAAGAATTAGGTGTGGAAGAATAAAGGTAAAAAAAGAAAGCCTATCGGTTGTGATAGGCTTTCTTTTTATTTAATTAAACTATTGTTTAATAACATTTGATTTAAAATCATTAATTGTTCAGGTACAGTGTTTCTTGATACATCTGGATGACTTTTAATATGCTCATCTATTTTATTGATTTTCCTCAAATTATCTCCTTCAATTTTATTAATCTTATCAAAATTGAACGGGACATTTTCTGAACCAATTATATATTTTTCAGATTTACTCTTATTATATAAATTGTTATTTACTTGGTCAGTTATATCTTCTATTCTAATATCCTTTAAGAAATGTTCGTCCTTAATATTATACTCACCTAAACTTAATATAGGATCTACTGCTAAACACTGCAAGTCCATTTTAGAGCCATAATATAATGAACCTGTTCCACCTTTTGAAGCACCATAAAGTACAATATCTTCATCATTTAAACTTAATTCATTTTTAACTCTGTTTATAGCTTCAACAATATCTGACTCCATATTCGAATAATTAATAGTATTAATATAATGAGAACCATGAGAACAATTCAAATCCATTATTCTCATAGTATAAACATTTTTAACTAAACTTCGTTCAATTGTGTTAAAGAAAGTAGGAAACATTCTATCTGTCATTAAATAGTGATCGTATTTTTCTGCACTTGGCATACAAGTAAATATAACTAGTAGTTTATTTTTATTTTGACTATTATTTTTCTTTTTTTCTTTAGGTTCATCAAGTGTATAAAAAACATCTCCTTGTTTATACAAGTCTTGACGTTTCCATAATTCGTTTATAAATTCTCTTTTATATAAACGTGAGATTCCATTAGAATGATAATATAAAATATAGTCATTCTTCAGTAATTCTTTATATAAATTGTATATGTCTTTATCTCTTCTAGCCCGTTGTATTAAATTTTTATCAGATTGTAAAACAACCTCTACAACTTTAGTATTTAAAAGTTCATAAGATTCATTTAAATATATTCTTTGGATAGTTCTATTCTCACCAGAAAGACTAATATGCTCATTTTTTCTACTCGAAATCATTTTAACTAATTTATTTAAGAATGTATTATAGAATTTAGGCTCATAATGTAAATAATATGGTCCCCATAAATGATTTTTATCTAAATAGAAATCATTATCGGTCATATCTAGAACCGAAACCTTAAAATTGTTTATCACAAAATCATCTAAATGATTCCAAATTTTATTCATTTTTTCAAAATCTTGTGTAGCTATTCCCGTTTCTTTTCTGAGACTCGTTAAGGTTGTTCCATCTTCAAACTTATCTGAAAATCTTGCTTTAACCAATATAACTTCGCAGTTAGGTATCTCTCTTTTTATAAAATCAAAGAAAATTTCTAAATATTTTTCCCATACTTCAATATATTCATCATAATTTTCCAACAAGTTTAGTCTAGTTGCATCTTTTAATTCTGGTATATTTTTAAAGTTTGGATTATTAGTTATATATTCATTTTCATTAATTTTTAATAATCCAAATTTCACATCTGGATCCAAATCAAATATAAGATAGTCAGGTTGTTCATTTTTTAGTTTTTGTAAAAACTCTTTTGAAAATTCTTTATGCAATAAAGATTGAACATAAGAATTTTTTTCTACAAATTCTTTACTTACATTTAACTCTAATTGATTAGACATCAAACTAGGAATAGCAGTTTGATTTTGATGATCTATTATTTGTAAAAAATTTTTATAGTTAGGATTAAACTTAGTATTAAAATTATCTCGCGTAACGCACGAACCGATAGTTGCTATTTTAACAGACATTTTCTTCCCTTTCTTTCACTTATATTAACTAAATATTAATTATTCAGTTATAGTAGATATTTATTTTTCATCAAAAACAGTATCTAAAATCATTTTTGTAGATTCTTTACTATCGTAAGTTAATAATCTATTTGTCATCTTAGAGTAATTCATATATTCAAAATTAGTTAATTGTTGTGCTAGTCTTCTTTCATCCATATTAGCTATTGGGAAGCTACCTAATTCAAATATGTCAAAATAGAAACCAACTTTTTCGTTATAACTTTGTGTGTCTTCTTGAATTAATATAATTGGCTTGTTTAAATGTGCATAATCAAATATTGTAGATGAATAATCAGTAAGCATTGAATCTGATATTAAATATAATTCTTGTATATCAACAAATTCATTAAAGAAACAATGAATTCTTTTGTCTAAATTACTATATTTCCCTCTTAAGTGAGCTTCATTTGGATGTAGTTTAACAATAATTTCATATTCATCTGGTAAAAATCCTAATAATTTTTTCAGATTTATTGAAGATAGATTTTGTCTTTTTTCTTTTCTCCAAGTTGGACAGAATAAAATATATTTTTTATTTTTAACATTAGTAAAGAAGTATTTAGACATAATTCGTCTTTTTTCATCTTCATTATCATTCAATAAATATTCATTTCTTGGTGCCCCATATTCAAGAATTTTTAAATTACTATTATTTTTAGTCAGAAAAGCTGATTTAAATAACATTGTATTAACTAATGAAGAGGATAATAGATAGTCCCATTTTTGCATTCTTGGAAGAAAAGCATTAACTTGGTCATTTCTTTCTTTAACATCAGTTAAATCATTGACCATTCTCTTAAGAGGGAGTCCGTGCCAAGTTTGAATAAACACTTGATCATCATGTTTATACACTTTATCGAGTGTATTGCCATTTACAAATACATATTTACATTCTCTAAATATTTTAGAATAAGCTGTACTTCCAAATCTTATTGGAGTTACATCACAATTTCTTATTTCGATATCAACTAGAGAGTTTCTTGAACTAACAAAAACTTGTTTTTCTGGAAAATGTTCTCGTATATATAAGGCAATATATTTAGGATCACCACTGAAATTATTACCGTGGAAAGATTCAATAAATACTTTATTTGAAGATGGTACTATTTGGTTAAACATATCCATTTCATTTTTAACTTTTTTACTTAAATATTTGTTTTTTGCATAACCAAAAATTTTATCGTTTTGCATTATTTTATTCAGTACTGGTTTTTCTTTTAGCTTTTCATAGAGGTCCCTAAATTTATCTAGATTCTCATTTTTATTTTGATTTTTATTCTTAATTATTTTGTTATTAATAATTTTTTCTTTAGAATTATTTATACAATCTGTAGCGTTGTTTAAGAAGTCATCTGCATAATTACGATCTAAAAATTCCGCTTTTAATTTTTCAACATCTTCTACTCTATCTTTTTTAGTGTATTTTTCATTTATAAAATTAATTAAATTATTACAATCGATTTCAATATTTTTTTGCATAAACTTAATAGATCTAAAACTATTGTATATGTCATTTAAAACATCGTCTTTACCTGTGTAAATGAAAGCTTTATTACCTTCAGCAATCGATTCTAAAATTGAATATCCTAATGTTTCATATGGTGATGATGATACATAAATATATGTTAATGGTTCTTTCTTATTTATATGTACATTATTTTTTAATCCATAATACTTCACTAAATTATTGTATAATACTTCCGACGGTCCATAACCTTTAATATAAAGATTTATATCTTCATATCCTTTTACATTAACTATGCAATTCATTAATTTAATTACATAAGAAATATCCTTTATTTCATCTTCAAATCTAGCTTTAATCAGTAAATTACGTTTAGTATTTTTAGGTTCCAAACTTAGATTAATATGTGAAGCTTCCACGTATTGATTAAATACATAATTGACATCATATTTTTCTATAAAATCTTCTTTAATTTTGGCAGTACTTACTCTAAATGCATCTATAGCATCTGTAGCTAAATCTGCTTCATCAGAAATATAAGCTAATGGTCCATGTATTTCACCAATAATTTGAACTTTTTTATCAACTTGTTTAACATCCCTAGCAATATAGAAAAATGTTTCTCTCGTTAATATTAATTTGTCACAATCCCCTAATTCTTTTGCATCTATATATTTTTGGAACTCAAGATTATCATCTAATAAACCTTCATTAATCATAGTATTAAATAAATCACTTTGGTTATAATCTTTGAAATTATAATAAGTTACTTTATATCCAGATTTAACAAATGCTTTAATTAAATTAATATTACTTCTTGAAGTACCTCCCTTAGCAAAAAGGTTAAAACCTAATATTTTTACGTGCAATTTATACCCCTCCAATTAATAATTATAGAGATGAAAATGATATGTATATTTAACTACTCGGTTCCCGTATTATTTTTCAACCATACTGACTCTTCATAAGCATATACAGCTTCTTGATAATTATTACTTCTCGGTATGATTTCTTTATCAATTGCTTCATTATAAGCATTCATCTTAATCTGTTCATCTTTCTCGCTATATATAATTTCAGATAAATCTTTTTGAGTTTTAATATCTAATCCTTTTTCTTCTTTGTTCTGTTTTTTCTCTTGTTTCTTAGATGCTTGTTCTGTTTTTTCTTGTTTTGAATCTTTTTTATCTTCTTGCTTAGAATCAGTTGTTATCATGAAATAAGCAGAGAATATTGTAAGACAAAAAACTATAAATACAAGTATTATATTTTTCAAGGATTTACCTCTCCCTATTTTTTAATCAATATTCTTATTAAACTATATTTCTTTACTTTTGTAAAATTTATTTTTACAATTTTAATTAAAGTTTTACATTACTTAAAAATGAAAACAATTACATTATTAATATCAGTTGTTTCACTATATGTTTTATTTACATACTAATTACAAACAATATAAATACGCTAATAAAAATTAACAGAAAGAGTTATTCAAAAAAATTTATATGGGTTCTGAATTTGTTAGTTTGAATAGTTTTACGAAAAAATTAAAAAACCCTCTATATTTATAGAGAGTTTAATGTGGTCCTTGCTATTTTATGATTCTCACACTTTTAAAATTTGCTGGTACTTACTAAAATTACTTATTTAATGTTCGAACATAAGTTTCCGCTTCACTAATAAATTTATCAGTATAGTTTATTTCATCTATATCCTTTGAGTATGCTAAGTTTCCATATAATTTTTTGAAGATTGATATTTTACCAAATAACTTTAATAAACTGTTTGGTAATTTAATACTCACACTTTTCTTATTTTGCAATTCTCTCATTTTAAAAATTGCATGATTCGTATTTAAGTAATCATTATTTTGAGGGTGTAATATGCCTGAACCTTCATTCTCAATAAGTTCATTAATATAAATCTCAAGATTTTCAATATATATACTACTTCTTTGATTATCAATTCGAGGATATAGAGGTAAAATATTAGATAGTTTAATTAACTTACTAAAATTACCTGGTGCTGATTCACCATATATCATTGGTGGTCTTAAAACAGCTACCTTAAATGCATTTGATTGAATTTCATGTAACATTTCTTCTGCACGTAGTTTTGATATTCCATATGCAGTTGTTGGTTTAGTTAAAGTGTTATTATTTATAATAACTTCTTTCCCTACTTCGCCATCAAGTCCAAATACTGACATTGTACTAAAGAATATAAACTGATTAACGCCTTCGGTTTTAGCTTTTTCAGCTAGTTCTTTAGTTAAATGGTAATTTACATTCATATAATCTACCATAGTAGCATTTGGGTTATTATTATGTACAATTGCGGCTAAATGTATAACGACGTTATATTTACTAAAATCTAATGCTTTCCACTGATTTCCTCTAACATTAATTTGATCAACAACATGACCTTGTGCTTTTAAATAATCATTTAAACGATTTCCAACATATCCATTCTTACCAGTGATTAAAATTGTTTTTCCCATTAATGTTTCACACCTTCAGATGTTATCGTGTTTCTAATCGTTTTGTATATAATAAACATATCTAAAATGAAAGTTTGGTTTTCAACGTAGTATTTATCATATTGAACTTTTTGATCATCTGTAATATCATCTCTACCCATAACTTGTGCTAAGCCTGTTAATCCAGGTTTTACTGTATGTACATTTTCATTCGTTCTTTTAGCAATCAAATCATATTGATTATATAAAGCTGGTCTTGGACCAACTACAGACATATCGCCTTTAATAATATTAAATAACTGAGGCAATTCATCGATTGAAGTTCTTCTAATAAAACGTCCTGATTTAGTAATGTACATATTTGCATTAATTTTATCAGTTGCTACATCTGGTGTTTCAACTTTCATAGATCTAAATTTATAAATATTAAAGATTTCATTATTTATACCAGGTCGTTTTTGTTTAAAAACGATTGGACCTTTAGATTCTAGTTTAATAGCTATAGATGTAACGATTAATATTGGTGAAAAAATAAACACTGCATATAAAGAACTGCATATATCAAATAACTTTTTCATAATTCTCCACCTTTATTTCAGTAAATTATAATACTTTTCTGTACTTAATTCTCTTGTATAATTTTCTTTGTAAATTTTATATGCATTACTGCCCATTTGCTCAAAGTCTTTAGGACTATTATTTTCCACAAAGTTTATAATCGATTGAGAATCTTGATTATTGACATGAAGACCTGCATTATAAGATTTTATTTGTTTAACAATATCTGTTTCTTTATCCATAATTACGATAAGTGGCTTTCCAGCAGCTAAATATCCATAATTTTTACTTGGTACGCCTAGTCCAATACCCTCGGGTACGAGTGAAGCAATGCAACAATCTGCAATATTAAGTACATCAGAATAATCTGTTCCAGTAAGAAAATCATAAACAAAAGCATTCTCTATATTATTATTTTTAATAAAATTATCTACTATTTCTTTCTTCTTACCATGTCCACATAAAACAGTAGCTACTTCTTTGTTGTCTTTAACACCATTAAGAAATTGCATTATCGTTTCCATATCTTGAAGCTGTCCCATATTTCCACTATATAAAAGTATTTTATTATACTTACTTTTAATATCTTTAAAAGCATCATTATATACTGTGTCTTTACTTAATGTTTTTTCATCATACCAATTAGGTATAACATGAATATTATTTTTATTATTAGAAATTTTATTCTCTAATATATAATTTTTCATTTCAGTACCTAAGACAATAACATGCTCTGCATTTTTATAAACATGTTTATTAATATATTTCATTATCTTATCAATCATACTACCTGGTTTAGTAGCCCTTGTTTTAATTGCATTATCTGGTGCTATATCATACGCAACAAATGAATATTTCTTCTTAAATATTCTGTGTATCAAATCAGGTATAAAAGGTAGAATTGGAGGATTAGAATAAACTAAAATATGATCGTATTTCAACATTCTTGGCATATTAATTAAGAACATTGCAAATAGAGAGAAAAAGTTTATTAGTCTACCAATTTTTGACTTATTATTAAATTGAAAATATTTCAACCTTCTAATATTTATTCCATTATACTTTTCTTTTTTTAATGTTTTATGTGATTGAGAGTATTCATATGGCCAACCACACATAACATCTATTTTTATACCTTTATCTACTAAATCTTCAGCCATTTGTGTAGGTAACGTTGCTGATGAAACATATTCAGGATAAAAATACTGACAAAGGATTAATATCTTCTTGGTTTTCATATTTTAAACCTCTTTTGTACTATAAATGTTATTGAAATTGTAATATTTAATTTCTTCTGTATTTTCAACAATATTTTTAGTATCAAACACAATATTTTGCTTCATTGTGCCATTCACATAGTTAGCTAAATCTTTATACTCATTATGATCAGTTAGAACTAATGCTAAATCACTATTTTCAAGTGCTTTTGTGATATCATTTTCAACCCAGTCAAGTTGTACATGGCTATCTTGTGCAACAACTTCATATTTAGATTTCAATTTTAATTCATGATAAATATCTAATGCTGGAGATTCTCTTATATCATCTATATTCCCTTTATAAGTTAAACCAAGAACTGTTAATTTTTTACCTTGAATGGATTCCATAATACTATTCACTTTTTCAATTACATATTTAGGCATACTATTATTAATTCTACGTGCATTTGCAATTATTTCTGAATTCTCAGGGTCACTTGCGACAATGAAATATGGATCAACAGCTAAACAATGACCACCAACACCTGGGCCAGGTAAATGAATATTTACACGAGGGTGTTCATTTGCTAATTTAATGACATCTAACGCATTAATATTTAAATTATCACTAATTTTAACTAATTCATTCGCTAAAGCGATATTCACATCTCTGTATGTGTTTTCCATTAACTTAGACATCTCTGCAGTACTCGCTTTTGTTTCAAGTAATTTCCCTTGAACTAATCGCTTATATAATTCTATAGTTTTTTGAATACATGCTTCAGTAATACCACCAATAATTCTATTATTATGAATCATTTCATGAATAATTTTTCCAGGTAAAACTCTTTCAGGACAATGAGCAAGATAAATATCTTCACCAACAGTAAAACCAAATGATTCAATCATAGGTTGTACAATATCTTCCATTGTTCTAGGACCAATAGTTGACTCAACAATTATCGTATCACCTTTTTTAATAACATTTTTAAGTTTCATAACTGCATCTTTTAAATATGAAACATCACAACTATTATCCTCTAAATGAGGTGTCGGAACAGCAACAATATAATAATCAGAATGTTCTACTTCAGTTGCAGCTTTGAAATTTTTAGAATCAATTGTTTGTACTAATAATTCTTGTAGACCATTTTCTTCAATATGTAATTCTTTGTTATTCAATTTTTCTACTACAAATTTATTTACATCAATACCCGTAACATCTAAACCTTTTGATGCGAATAATAACGCTGTAGGTAAACCAATATAACCCAAGCCTATAACTGATAATTTCATTTGATTACTCCTTATATTTTAATTTTATATTTTGAAAAATGTAATATTAACAATAAAGGTAAAAACAAATATAAAGCCTCTTGAATATTAGTAGCCGTGTCTCCTCTAATTGAACCCATAATTATTTGTATCATTACTATAACTATCATTATTAAATTAATACTATTTCGTCCATCTGGATGATTAATTAAATGTTGACTGTAATTATCTGCAATACCACATATTACTCCGAAAATAACACTAACAAGAATAACTCCAACAATACCAAAATAAACATATGACTCACCCACTAGTCCTGGAGGAATAGACATTCCTTTATCAAAAGGTAAATTCATTTTATGAACTAATGCCTCAGAAAGTGCCTCAGGTTTATCTGGCCAAATGCTTCTTGGTATAAATATGAAGAAAGGTTTAAATAAAGTTAAAAAAGTTACTCTAATATCTTCTGTAAGGATAATTGCCGCTAATGAATAAGAATAAGTCACATCGGTTCCTATCGCTAAATAATTCAAATATTGATCATAATCCCCTTTTATTATTCCAATAAAATTGATGATTCCTTCTTTTATTCCCAATGTTCTAATACTCATTAGTAAAGGTAATCCAATAGAAATGGATATTATACTTAAAATACTAATTTTTGTTATGCTTGGTTGAATTCTTTTTCTATAGATAAAAAGTATAATTGCAGCTATAGTTGGATATATCAAAATTCGTCTACCAAATATAAAAAGTACTGCAAAAATTATCGCAAATAATAATATTATTAAATTCTTTATGGTTTGATGTTTATTATTTGAGTATAGGAGACTTAAATAAGATGTAAAAAGTAGACCCAATAGTATCGAAGCTTGCATCATTTTAATCCATGAATTTAATTCTAAAGTTGAACTAGTACCTGTAGTCACTACTTCAATGCCTAGTATAATAATTAGCAAAACAGATAAAACACAATATAAGAAATTAGCCCTTTTTAAAGTACCGTATTCAATTTTTTTAACCTTAGTTTTACTAAACCGTATTTTTCTTAATTGAAATGGTAGGTTACTTATAATAAAAACTATTAAACAAATTAAATATATTAAATTAAGTTTGTGATATGCAATGTCCCTTATAATATATCCGTATGAAAATTTTCTATCTATAAAAACTGGCAGTAATAGGCTAATAGAAAACATTACAATCCAAAATAAACTTATAAACCTAAAGTTATATTTGAATAAAAAATAGATATATGTTGCTGATATTAAAACAAATAGGAAAATAGTCATTTATTCATCTCCTAATTTTTTATTAATTGATATATAAATTAATAAATGTTTTAGTAAAGAAGACAAAACAAGCGCAATAGAAAATCCGATTATTCCAAAGTAATTCATCAATATTACACTTAATAATGTTAGTATAATCAGGCTTATTATATTTATACCTAGGTTCAAGTTAAATTTACTCTTAGCAATAATCTTCATTTGTAAAATTGCTGTAGTTGATAATAATATAACGCCAAGGTTTGATAGATATATTATGCCTTGAACATTTTCAAGATAATCAGGATATAGATTTTTTATGATTATATATGATACAAATGTAATGATAATGGATAATATTATTGATAATAGAATGATTAAAGAGAAGAATTTTAAAATATTTTTCTTGGGTAGAGAAGCTTTATTATCTACTTCATAACTTAATAACACTGTAACCATAGGATTTATAATTAAATTCGATAATTTCCCTACAATAGTAGAGATGAAAAATAATGGTACATATTTTGCTCCTAAAACTACTCCAATCAAAATTCTATCTGAATAATTTAATAGGTTTAAAATAATATTAGATCCTAGTAGTGAGCTAAAGTCTCTCATTTTTTCTTTATGTAGAAATTGAATTTTAAATTCCTTGAAATATTTCAAACTATATAAAATCATAAAAATAATTATTATTGCTTCAGATACAGATAATACTAGATATATATTTACTAGATTATAAGAAAGTAATAAAGAACCTATACCTAAGATTTCTGCACCTAAAATATTTATACACAGTATTTCTAAATATTTAAATTCTAATCTTAAATATACAAAAATATAACTTCTCACTAGTAATCCAGTTCCCCATAAATTTATAAGAATAATGTCACCTTTATCAATTTTCCATAGCAAAAGAAACGTCGTTGTAATCACAATATTTCCAATTACCAACATTATTAAAGTACTTAAATATTTATACTCTTTAATATTTTTATCATCTTTGTTAATTAACCTTATATTATTCAATGTATTCCCAAGTATTACTGCTAATATATTTACTAACGTTATTATTAATAAAAATTCACCAAAATCTTCACTTGTATTATTTCTCGAATAGATTGGGATAAGTATTAATTGCATTACTATTATAGGAATAACGGTCGCTAAAATATTAACTGTTATATCTTTTGTTTTTTTCATAATCTCCACTTTTCTTTAATACTTATTAACAGATTAAGATTTATATATTTCTATTAATTTCTTGCTTTCTTTTTGCCATGTTAATACTTCTGAAGCTTTAATTGCATTCTCTTTAAGTTCTTTATATAATTCTGGATTTTCTTTTAATTTAATAATTGCTTCGGCTATTTTTTTAGGTGTAACTTCATCTAATATAACTCCAAATTGATACTTACCATTTAGATAAATATGTTCTTTCACAGGAGATAAAATCACAGGCAATCCAGCATGTAAGCATTCAAAAATTTTGTTAGATACCGTATATTCAAAGTTAATAGAAGTTGGTTTAGTTAGTACAACACCTACGTCACTAGTGCTCATAGATTTCACTAATTGACTCATTTCAACAGGATCTTCTACATATACATTATTAATTTTTTCTTTAATTTTAGAACTTTTAAGTTCTTCTTCTAAATGGCCAAAACCTCTAATAATTAATTTTATATTTTCATCATTTATAAACTTCCCTGCTTTTAAAAACTCTTCATATCCTCTATTAGATACTAATTGTCCTTGGTATATAACTTCGAAATTATTATTTTTAATATCTTTTAGAACAATATCTTCTTTAATTGGCGCATTTGTTATTACTATCGGGTCTTTTTTATAACCTTGAGAAAGATAATAACCTTTAGCAGCGTTGCTTACAGTTATAAATGCATGTATGTTTTTAGTGAATTTCTTTTCTAACTTTTGAACAATTTTTGATAACATTGGTTTGCTATCAACAAACATATTTTTTGAATATATTTCGTGAGCATCGAATACTACTTTCGCTTTTTTATATCCACTAATTTTTACCATAAATAATACATCGAAATCATTTGCATGAATAATATCTGGTTTATACTTATAAATTGTTCTGATTACACAGTAACCAAATGTAGATCTTCTAAATATTTTCTGTATTATATTTTCATTTTCACTTGTCTTACCAAATAACTTGAAATTATATTTATATTTTTCTATTCTTTCTTTTGTAGCTAATTCATTATTTTTTCCTATTGCTAAATAATCTTTAGTTAAACTACTTATTGTATCTAACTGCTTTGTTACTCTAGGATCTGTAACAACATTACTTGAAACGATATTTAATATTCTCATTATTTCCCCCAAGTATTTCTATTAATAATCTCCGTATAACTTTGTATAATCTTCACTACTTTTTGAGAAACATTTGTATCTTTATAATCAATCGCATCAATCATTGGTTCATTATTGTTTTGCATTGCTCTTGCGAGTTCCACGGATTGAACTAAGTTATCATATTTAATTCCACCAACAATTACTGAACCTTTATCTAATACTTCTGGTCGCTCTGTAGATGTTCTAATTAGAACGCCTGGGAACTTAAGCATGGATGATTCTTCTGACAATGTTCCACTATCTGAAAGGACAACGAATGCGTTCTTTTGTAATGCATTGTAGTCAAAGAAACCAAATGGTTTCAGTTGTTTCACTAAAGGATGAAACTCAAATGATCTTTCTTCGATTTTTTTCCAGCTTCTAGGGTGTGTTGAATAAATTACTGGTAATTGGTATTTTTCTGCTATTTCATTAATGGCATTCATTAATGAATTAAAGTTATCTTCTATATCAATATTTTCTTCTCTGTGTGCTGAAACTAAGAAGTATTTGTTTGGTTCAAGATTTAGTGTTGTTAGTACATTACTTGTATTAATTTTATCTTCATATTGTTCTAAAACTTCTCGCATCGGTGAACCTGTTACGAAGATGTTCTCTTTTTTGAATCCTTCATCTAATAGGTATCTTCTACTATGTTCTGTATATGGTAGATTTACGTCACTAACGTGATCGACTATTTTTCTATTAATTTCTTCAGGTACATTTTGATCGAAACAACGGTTACCTGCTTCCATATGAAATACAGGTATTTTTAATCTTTTCGCCGATACTGCTGCCAAACAACTATTAGTATCTCCTAATATAAGAAGTGCATCAGGTTGTTCTTTAGCTAATACTTCATATGATTTAGCTATAATATTACCCATTGTTTCACCTAAATCTTTGCCTACGGCTTCTAAAAAGTGATTAGGTTCTCTTAATTCTAATTCTTCGAAAAACACTTGATTAAGAGTGTAATCATAGTTCTGTCCTGTATGTACTAATATTTGATTAAAATATTTATCACAAGCTTTGATAGTAGCTGATAATCTAATAATTTCTGGTCTTGTACCTACGATTGTCATTAATTTTAATTTATTCATTTTTAAACCTCCAGGAAATATGTGTCTGGATTTTCTGAATCAAACATCTCATTAACCCACATTATAGTTACCATATTTTCAGTACCTAAGTTTTCAATATTATGTGTATATCCTACTGGAATATCAACTACTTCCATGTTGTCACCTGAAACATGATATTCAATGACTTCATCAGAATCCGGTAATCTAAATCTAATAACGCCCTCCCCAGAAACTACTAGGAATTTTTCATTTTTAGTATGATGCCAATGATTACCTTTAACTATGCCTGGTTTTGAAACATTGACTGATACTTGTCCTCTGTCTTGAGTTTTTAAAAATTCAGTAAAAGAACCTCTTTCATCAACATTCATTTTAAGAGGGTAACTAAATTCATTTTTAGGTAAATAACTTAAATAAGTACTATATAAAGCTTTTTCAAAAGGATCATCTAATTTAGGTAATAATCTCTTTTCTCTAGAATCTTTGAATGAAATGATTAAATCACTGATTTCTCCTAAACTCTTTTTATAAACATTCGGTACTTCAACTTTGTTATCAACAATTGTAGGTTTATCTTCAATTGCTCTTTTTATTTCCGTAATAACATCATCAATGTAATTTAGTGATAACATGATTTCTCTATCATTCACTTTTATTTCTTTACTACAGGCGATATTATGACAAAATGTAGCAATAACAGAGTTGTAATTAGGTTTACACCATTTACCAAATAAATTTGGAAATTGATAAATATAAACTTTGTTACCGTATGTTTTTGAGAAATTATTGAGTAAACTTTCAGCTTCATTTTTACTTTTACCATACAAATTATCTGCACTTGCCTGAATAGAAGATGACAAAATAATAGAAGGTTTATGAGGATTATTTTTAACTATATCTAACATTTCTTGTAAGAGTGATACGTTACCTTCATAAAATTCACTATCATGTTCTGGTCTATTTACACCTGCTAAATGTACAATACAGTCTGCTTTAGTTAAATATTCATTTCTGTCTTCAATAGAAGTATCTCTTGATATTTCGAGAATTTGATAATCAGTCGTTTGCTTTAAATCAAATTTTAAATTTTTCCCTACAAAGCCATTTGAACCGGTAATTACGATTGATTTCATATAAACCTCCTATTTAAGCTTTAGTTTTATAACTATTTAGTTCATTTTTTACAAAATCTAATGACAATAATTTTTCTTTAATTTCCTCTACTGATAGTTGGTATGTGTTATCTGAGTTATATTCATACGCTTCAGTTATTTCTTTACTACCATCTTCGACATAATTACTATAATTTAAGTCTCTAGAATCTGCTGGAACTCTATAATAGTCCCCCATATCTTCTGCTTGTGCATATTCTTCTCTTGTAAGAAGCGTTTCAGCTTGTTTTTCACCGTGTCTAGTACCTATAATTTTAATTTCATTATTTGCTTCAAAAAGTTCTAATAATGCTTGAGCTAAATCTCCCACTGTTGAAGCAGGTGCTTTTTGAACCATAATATCTCCATTTTCTGCATGTTTAAATGCATGTATAACTAATTCGACTGCTTCTTCTAAACTCATTAAATATCTTGTCATATTTGGATCTGTAACTGTTAATGGTTCATTATTTTTAATTTTTTTAATAAATAATGGAATAACAGATCCCCTTGAAGCCATAACATTTCCATATCTTGTACCACAAATTAATGTTTGATTTTCATCAACATTTCTTGATTTGGCAACAAATACTTTTTCCATCATAGCTTTAGAAATACCCATAGCATTTATTGGATATGCCGCTTTATCAGTAGAAAGACATATTACTTTCTTTACATTAGCTCTTATCGCAGACTGTACAACATTTTCAGTACCCAATATGTTTGTTTTAACAGCTTCTATAGGGAAAAACTCACATGAAGGAACTTGTTTTAATGCGGCTGCATGAAAGACAAAGTCGACCCCTCTCATAGCACTTTCTACACTCAATAGGTCACGTACATCACCTATATAAAATTTCAATTTATCATTATTATATTTTTTTCTTATATCATCTTGTTTTTTCTCATCTCTTGAAAACACTCTTATTTCTTTTATGTTTGTGTGTAGGAATCTTTTCATTACTGCATTACCAAACGAACCTGTGCCACCTGTAATTAATATTGTTTTACCTTTAAACATATCCTCACCTATTACTTTTGTATTGTTTTATCATGATTACTATCGATATTATTATTGGTATAGTTTATAATTTTTTCTTTAGTGTAACTGTTAAGTAAATCTGAAATAATTGATTCAACTTCTTCTTTATCAATATCTTTAACTTTTCCTCGATAAATCTTTTCGTATACTTGCTCTGGATGTATTTCATCTTTATTCAACAATTCTTCAAATAATTTTTCACCTGGTCTAATACCACTAAATTCAATACCTATGTCTTCTTCTTTATAACCACTTAGTCTGATAAGGTTTTTAGCTAAATCTACAATTTTAACGGGTTTACCCATATCTAGCACAAATACTTCTCCACCTGTTGCTAAGGCTCCAGCTTGTAATACTAGTCTTGATGCTTCTGGTATTGTCATGAAGTATCTTGTCATTTCCGGATGCGTAACGGTTACTGGTCCACCAGCCTCGATTTGTTTTTTGAAAAGTGGTATTACAGAACCTCTTGACCCAAGTACGTTTCCAAATCTGACTGCCACAAAGTCAGTCTTCCTTGTTTCATTGTTTATACTTTGTATGACCATTTCTGCTACTCGTTTAGAAGCTCCCATAACGTTAGGAGGATTTACTGCTTTATCTGTAGAAACCATTACAAATTTACTAACTTCTGCTAGTTTCGCAGCTTCAGCTGTATTTTTTGTCCCTAAAATATTATTCTTGATTGCTTCTTGTGGATTAAATTCCATTAATGGTACGTGTTTATGTGCTGCTGCATGATAAACAACATATGGTTTATAATCTTGCATTATTTTTTCCATACGCTCTTTATCTTGCACGTCTGCAATAATGGGTACTACTTCAATTTGTTCTTTATATATTCTATTAAGTTCTTGATGTATGTGATATATGCTATTCTCACCGTGTCCGAGTAGTATGATTTTCTCTGGTTTGAACTTACAAACTTGTCTGCATATTTCAGAACCGATTGATCCTCCTGCTCCAGTTACAAGTATTGTTTTTTCTGTTAATTCTTTTGAAATAGATGCCATATCGAGCTCTACAGGATCTCTTCCTAGTAAGTCTTCGACTTCTACTTTTTTTAATTGGTTTACTTCAATTTCACCTGACATAACATTTTCTATGTTAGGCATTTTAAACACTTCAACTCTTGCGCCTTCACACAATCTATTTATTTCTCTTAATCTGTTTTGCGAAAGGGTTGGAATGGCAATAATAATTTTTTTAATATTAAATTTCTTAACTAAATCTGGTATATCTGAAATGTAACCTTGTACCTTTACACCGGATGTTATAGACAACTTTTGTTTATTTGGATCATCATCTACGACAAGCACTGGTTCCATTCCCATATAAGGTGTATTTATCATTTGACGAATAAGTAAAGAACCACCTCGTCCACCACCTACGATAAGTGTTGGTATCTTCTTATCTTCATTACTTATGAAGGATTTTCTAAAAATTCTCCATGACAATCTTGAGCCACCTATTAACAGTAAGTGCATCATCCAAGTTATAAAATATAATCTTAAAAATGGTGGTTGTTGTGTAACAATTGAGACAATTATCCCCGTAGTTATGATTGATCCTGTAACTGCTTTAACAATTAAGATTAATTCACTTACACTCGCATATTCCCATGCTCTATGATATAAATCGAAGACTTGAGCGAATACATGATGAGATATAAGCAATATAAATGATGATAAAATTAACGTTTTAATGGAGTAGCCTTCAAAGTATGGCTCTAAGATGTAATATCCTAAAAACAGTGAAAAAGTAACAATTAGTGAGTCTATAACTAATAGCATCATGAGTCTTTGCTTAATTGATATATATTCCAATTCTCATTCCCCTATTTCCTATTTAAAATAGACCAAAAATTTTGCTTTTCTTAAATTCAATTGGTCGTCCCTTTACTACATCTTTATTCTGTATCATTGCTTCATTATTATTTAATAAGCCTTTTATAGTAGGCTCCATTTTTTTCAATTTTGGTGTGTTGAACAATTCACCCAGACCGAACGGTCTATTCTTTGGATGATGTGCATCTGAAGCAACAAAATGTATTAAGTTATGTTCTATCATTTGAATAGATAATTTCTGTATATTTTTTCCTAACTCACCTGTCAAAGATGAAGCTGTTATTTGGCTTAATGCCCCATTACTTATTAATTCATAAAGCAAATTAATATCTTGAACAATTGCATTATTACGTTCTGGATGAGCAATGATAGGTATAAAACCTTTAGTTTGAATTTCATAAAGTAGATTCTTGGTGTAATGTGGTACAGCATTAGAAGGTAACTCTATTAGAAGATATTTAGAATAATTAATTCCTTGGATTTGATGTTGATCTATATCCTCTAATACTTTGTCCGTTATTCTTACTTCTTGACCAGGATATAACTGAATATTAAAGTCTTTAATTTGTTGATTACTTGTTAGATCTTTAATTGCATTATCGACATCACTAAATATGTTGTTATACTTCGGATGTAGATGGTGAGGTGTAACAACAATACCTGTGATACCTTGTTCTTTAGCTTGTGTTAATAAATCAAATGTTTCTTCTAATGATTGAGGGCCATCATCCATACCAACTAATAAATGATTATGAATATCTATCATTATTCATCTTCCCCATAATAATAGTAAGAACTTGATGATTTATCTAAAGGCGCTTTATTTAAAACAGCACCAAGAATTTTTGTTCCTGACTTCTCTAACAATTCTTTGCCTTTCTTAACTGATTCTTTATTATTACTTTCAACATCTATTATGAAGATTGCATTTTTAGTTAATTCGCCAAATAATTGAGCATCTGTCACTGTATTAACAGGCGGCGTATCTACAAGAATGAAATCATATTGTTGTTTAAGTTCTTCAAATATATCCATCATATTTGTTGAACCAATTAACTCAGATGGGTTTGGTGGAATCGGGCCTGAAGTTAAGACGTCTAAATTAGTAACTTCAGTATTATGTACTGCATCTTTAAATGTACTCTTGTTTATAATTAAATTAGACAGACCTGTAATATTGTTTTGATTAAAAATGTAATGTTGGGTTGGCTTTCTCATATCTCCATCAATTAATAATGTTTTAAATCCAGCTTGTGCATATGTTATTGCAATATTTGCTGATACAGTTGATTTACCTGAAGAAGGTTTATCCGATGTCACTAACAATGTTTGCACCTCATCATCTGCAGACGAAAATAAAATGTTCGATCTAATCCCTCTGAATTTCTCACTGACAACTGATTTAGGTTTCTTATGAGTTATTAAAGTCGTTATTTCTTTATCTATTTTCTTTTGCATAGCCATACTATTAAACCTCCTTTATTGATCAAATCTTTGTATAGTTCCTAGTACTGGTATATTTAATTGTTCTTCAACATCTTGTTCTGTCTTTATTCTCTTATCTAATATTTCTTTCAAGAAAATGATAGTTAGTGCGACAGCTAAACCTAAAAATAAACCGACCACTAGATTTATTAGCGGTTTAGGCGATACTTTACTTCCATTATTATCTGCTTTAGAAAGTATAGAAACGTTATCAACATTCATTATGTCTTTAACTTCTTTACTAAAAACGTTTGCTATTTCATTAGCTACCTTACCCGCATTTTCACGACTTTCATTTTCAACAGTAATATTTAATATTTTTGATTCTGCTTGATTGCTTACTGTTAGCATTCCAGAAAGCTCATTGCTAGAATATTTGTCATTTAAATTTTCAGATACTTTGTCTAATATTCTTGGACTTTTTAAAATTTCGGAGTATGTATTAACGAGTTGTAGATCTGTTTGTACTTGTTGAGCTATCATTTGGTTGTCTATTTTTTTTTGATTAACAAGCACTTGTGTAGACGTTGAATATTTCGGTGTCATAAATACGAATGTAATCACCATACTCAAAACTAGAAAAATGATTGGTAAAAAAATTAAATACTTTATGTTTTTCTTTAAAATTCCAAATAGTTTGCTTAAGTCAATAGTCTCTTCCATAAAATCCTCCACTCTTATATTTAATACAATTTAATTATACATCATTCACTTGTAGTTACAATTGTATTTTATAAATATTCTAGATTTATTATCTATAATTATATACTACTTAAATGAGTTTCATTTATATTTAATCATAATCTTCTTTTAAATAAAATTATTCTGATATTAATTTGAATATTTCCATAGGTTTAATAATATATCTTTAAGTTACTTTATACATTAAAAAGTACATTTATTGACATCAAATATAAATAAAAAGCCTTATTGAGTAAAACACTCAATAAGGCTTTTGCTAAAGTTATTATTAATTTCTTTTATTTGTATTAAATTTTATTTAAACACTATTCTCTTCTACCCCAACTCATACTTCTCTTTAAACTCATCTATTACTTCTCCTAAATCGTCTACATCTAAAGAAAAATACAGTTTCATTTTAGGTTCTGTTCCTGATGGTCTTACTGCTATAAAGCCTTCTCTAAAGATAAATTTGATTAGATCTGTTTGTGGTAAGTGGATAGTTTCTTTATTACCGCTTCTTACACTATATGATTCTTGGGTTACATAGTTCTCTATAATCATTGGTGTTAAGTTTGATAGTTCTATTGTATTTAATTGTTTGAAGTTGCTCATGATTTGATTGATCTTTGTTCTTCCTGCTGCGCCTTCAAATGTTGGTGATAGTGTCTTATCTTTATATTGTCCGTGTTCTTGATATATATTTTCTAATATATCTTTAAATGTATTACCTTCTTGTGCGAGTTGTTCTTTATACTTTATGAGTAATGCTGCTACTTGTATTGCATCTTTATCTCTTGAGATATCATCTACTATATATCCGTGGCTTTCTTCATATGCTAGGACAAGTTGTGAGGGATTATTTTCTAAGTTCATCAACTGTTCTGATATGTATTTAAAGCCTGTTAGGACATTTATTACGCCTATGTCTAATGATTTCGCTAACTTCTCACTTAATGCACTTGTTACGACTGATTTGATGATGTATTTCTGTTTATCATCTGATAGTTCTTCGTTTCTTAATTTCATAAGCAACAAGCCTATTTCATTTCCATTGAAATATTTCGTTGTGCCATCTTCGTATCTTTCTACAATTCCGATTCTATCTGCATCTGGATCTGTTGCGATTATCAACTGAGCGTCTTCTTGTTCTGCTAATGCTTTTCCTAATTCAAAAGTGTCTTCCACTTCAGGGTTCGCTATTTTCACAGTTGGGAAATCGCCATTTGGCGCTGATTGTGCTTGTTCTACGATATAATTAGTGTATGATAAATCATTTAATATTTCGGATAATAAAGGTAAACTTGTACCGTGCAAGCTTGTTAGAGCAGTCTTTGTTGATGTTGTTGAAAAGTCACCGACTAATTCTTTAATTGCTGCTTTATATGCTATTGTTGTTGCTTCATTTAATGGCATCACGACTTGTTCTTCTTGTAATGCTGTTAAGTCTGTCGTCTTAATATTTAAAGGATCTTTTACTTTATCTATATAATGACTCAGTTCTTGCGATGGTTCTGTTAATAATTGGCCACCGTCTGAGCCATAAACTTTAATGCCATTGTAATTTTTAGGATTATGACTTGCTGTAATCATAATGCCAGCTGTTGTGTTTAAATATCTGACTGCAAATGATAGTTCTGGTGTTGATTTATATGTTTCTGGCAATATAACGTGTACACCATTTGTGCCTAATACTTTTGCTATTTCAATCGCAAATTCTTTAGATAAATGTCTCGTATCAAAGTGGATGACTACTTTAGGTTGTTCTGTTTTGATTTTTAAATATTTGGCTAATCCTAATGCAACCTTTTGTATAGTGAATTTATTTAAACGACCTGGACCGATACCAAAAGTATTTCTAATACCTGCTGTTCCAAAGGATAATACATCTGAAAATCCTTCTTCAATTTCTTCATCTGATTGGAGTTTATAAAAGTGTTCTACTAAGCTTTCAGAAACTTTCTCTTCCCATTGTGATTTCAAAGTTCTATCCCCTTTATCTAAATATCTAGTGATTGAATGTAACGTTGAATTTCATCACACATTTCTTCATCTTTCAAAGCATATTCTATCGTTGTCTTAACAAATCCAATTTTTTCACCAACATCATAGCGCTTGCCTTCAAAGTCATACGCATAAACTTTATCGTCTTTATTTAAACGCTCTATAGCGTCTGTTAATTGAATTTCTCCACCACTACCTTCAGTTTGTGTTTCTAAATAGTCGAAGATTTTAGGTGAAAGTACATATCTACCCATAATTGCAAGGTTAGATGGTGCTGTTCCTTGCGCAGGCTTTTCTACAAACCTTTCTACTTCATATAAGCGTTCGTCTTGAGATTTCGGTTCGATTATACCGTATCGATGTGTTTCTGATTCAGGTACAGTTTGAACACCAATAACTGATTTACCTGTTTCTTCATATTGATCCATTAATTGTTTAATCGCAGGATTATCAGATTCAACAATATCATCTCCTAAAAGAACCGCAAACGGTTCATTACCGATAAATTGTTTAGCTGTATGAATTGCATGACCTAATCCCTTTTGTTCCTTTTGTCTCACATAGAAAATATTCGCCAAATTTGTTGAATACTGAACTTTATCAAGTAACTCAAGTTTACCCTTTTCGAACAATGTTGTTTCTAGTTCTTTTTGAATATCAAAGTGATCTTCAATCGCACGTTTATGTTTACCTGTGACAATAATAATATCCTCAATACCAGCTCTAGATGCCTCTTCTACAATATATTGAATTGTAGGTTTATCTAATATTGGTAACATCTCTTTAGGCATCGCTTTCGTAGCAGGTAAAAATCTCGTCCCTAAACCTGCTGCTGGTATGATTGCTTTTTTTATTTTATTCATAGTACTCCCCTTTATAAAATTACATTTTGATATTCTTGTTTAGATTTTTCTTTATAATAGTCAAAATCAAATTCTTCAAATTGTTTATTATCATTTAAATGAATTTTAAATCCTTCAACAAGGCCATCTACTGTATTCTCTACAATTATTGCTTGATTTTCATTTAAATATTCAGTTGTTTCTTTTAAATTTACAGTAATTACATCAGTGTTTAAAGATAATGCTTCATATACCACAAGTCCTAACCCTTCATAGTTAGAAGATAAAACAAATGCATCAACATGTTTAAGTAATGGATAAGGATTATTAATCCCACCTAAAATCACTATATTTTCATTGGCAACGGATTCTCTCACCCACTGTATAGTTTGTGATTTCAACGGACCATGTGGACATATCATAATTAAAAATATATTTGGATTCTCTATATAAACTTGCTCAAAAGCTTCTATTAATTTATCATGACCTTTTTGATAGTCATATCTTCCAATATTCAAATAGACTTTTATTTCTGGGTTAAATATCGCATCAAGTAATTTACATTTCGATATTCTCATTTTATTAAATAAATCTACTGAAACCACTGTTGGATTCATGTCTTTCGTTTCAAAATACTCATTTATTAAAAGTTCATTATTATTATATAAGTTTTCAAACGTTGTTCTTAATTCACTATCTTTAATAAAATTTTGATAAAGTGAATCAAATGATTTATCAATATGTTTAATCAACATTTCTTTATGTGTAATTAAAGTTGAATTAGTGTTTTGCTCATTATTCTCGGTTATTCCATTTTCTACATTTTTGATCAGATTTTTTTTCAACATTTCTTTTTCTGGATACCTTCCGAGTGTTTCTATTTCCATTTCTTCTGAATCTAATGACTTATAATTTAATTTTATATTCTCATTATAAGAGTAATCAACATGTACTGGTTCGATTGTTTGTAATAAGTTTTCCATAGAAAGATTTCTGTTTCTCTCTTCACCTAAAAAGTTATTTACTGTTACTACTTTATCAGAAATGTTCGGTAATTTTTCAATTAATTTACTTCTTAAATTATTATGGACAAGAACTACTTTATTAGCTTTTTCATAGGCTCCAAAAATTATTTTTTTACTAAAATTCTTTTTAGCTTCATATTCAGCAAACATGTCAGTGTGTACCCAAATAGCAGTTTTAGAATTGATATGTCTCATCATTTCAGCACTTTTTCTTTCGAATCCAGTATAATGAATAAACCAATCTATTTTTAAATCACCAAATAATCTACTAAACTCTTCCTTAAACATTCTTTCAAGTTGTTTTTCCACACTTGAGAATTTGAATTTTTCATTCCATAAGTATTTTTTCATAAGCAATCTATCTTTAAAGCTTCCATTCATTTCACCAACTGTTGGATAAAAATAGACATTCTCAGGTAAATTTAATAGGCGGTAGTAATGTTCTTTTTTCACTTTATTCTTTTCAAAAAAACAAATATAATTTTTTTCATTTGTGTCTATATTTTCTAAGGTATTAATTAATGCAGTTGTAATACCATTACTCCAAAATCCTCCACTTACTACTGCCACAGTTTCTTTTCCATTGTGAAGATTATGTGACTCTATAGATGAATCTTCCTTTCCAAATAACATATGATTCACAATAATTTCGCTACCATTAGCTTGATCAAATTCACTAAACTCATCTATAAATGTCTTATAGTCTACTTGTTTTGGAATACTATTTATAATATCTAGAAGTTCTTCTATATTATTCGTCTTTTCAAACGGATAAGTGGATAAATCATCATAAACACCTCTATTTTCTACATATTCTTTAAAGTCATATGTATATAGAATAACAGGCTTATTCAAATTGATATAATCATACATTACTGATGAGTAATCTGTTATTAAACCATCAGATGCTGCCAAAAACTCATAAATTTCAAAGTTTGTTGGGAATGGTTTTACTTTTTCATATGTATCTGGAATAACAGTTTTCTCAAATGGATGTAATTTAACATATACGATTGTGTCATCTTCTAAATTATCTTCTAGATAAGACATAAAATTCATTATTTGATCAGAACCTTTAACTTTACCTAAACTACCTCTCCATGTAGGCATATATACAAGAGCTTTTTTGTCGTTTATATGTAATGTTGTCCTAATGTTATTGCGTATCTTTTTATCAAAAAATATACTATTTCTTGGAGATGGTCCAATGATAAATTTCCCCGTATAGATATTATTTAAATGATGTGTCCTCGCTAATATTTCCATTGTTTTATGATTATTTACGTAAATACGATCTGCCATATAAAAATTACGTTGAACATTTGCCACATCTAATATTTTAGGTATATCTCTACCCATATGCTTTAGTGGAGTTCCATGCCATATAATAAAATACTTTTGCCCTTCTCGTTTGTTAAAGAAAGGATAAAATGTTGTATCATTAATTAAATACTCACATGTTGCAAGTAATTCATAATATTGATTAGACATATGTTTAACAAAGATTACCTTTTGTTTTAATTCTTGAGGTAAAAACAGCTCTAAATCTTCTTCATTTTTCAATGATACATATATTTTCATATTTATATTTTTATCTACAATATCTTTTACTAAATAATAAATATGACCACTTAGTGTATCCCCATGTACTGCTTCAAAGAGAACAGTCTTTTTTTGTATCTTTTTAGTTCTACGTGAATTTACGTAAACAAATTTCCCTTTATTTCTTTGAAAATTCCCAACTTTTTTTACAAATTTATTTTTCATGTTTTTTCTCTTCTTTCAAGGTTATTTATTGCCCTAAGTTTTTTTTAATTGTCTTCTTCATGTTCTCCATCTCTTATTAGTAAATAATCCTGTAATGTACTTTGAATATTCCACAAAATATTCAAAGTATAAAGAGAAACTATTGACATGCACATAAACTTTACAATTTTTTTCATTTAAAATCTCCTTATCAAATATATCTTTTTGTTTTATTCTGTAGCGATTATCCTATGTATAAAAGAAATATTTAAACTTTAAGTCTACTTTATGTATTTATTAAATTGACGTACTTCTTAAAAATAGGAAAAATAATACATTTTACATATTATAATTATATCATCATTATTATAAATAAAAAGATAATATTTTAAATTTTTACACCTAAATTCATATTGTTTTTATATGAATTAACTTTTTAATTACACAATTTAAAATTGTTCGAAATTAAATTCATTTACTGATTTTCTTGAATCATTTTATTATGTGTAACGCGATGATCAAAGTTCTTGGCAATATTGATTTTGTAGTTTGTATGTTGTTCATAATCCTGTCCGTATACACATGCGTAAAGTATATCCATTAGAAATCCTATTGAATCTCTTGTTGAGAAGTTGCTGATTTTTGAATAAAGCTTTTCTCGTGTTGATATGCGTAAAGTACTGTCTGCATATTTACTTACTGTGTTCTCTCCTATACTCGTTAATCCGATTATTGGAACTTTTTTCTTCTTTAACATTGGCAATAGTTTTAATATGCTTTGATTCTCTCCACTATAAGAGATAAATATTGCGCATGTGTCTTTTGTAGATTTTTCTATTTCAAAATGCGGTTCTAATGTGCATAGTTTAACAGTTTTGCCTATTTGATTCATCTTCATTTCAAACTCTTCACAAATCATTAAATTATGGTAGAGTCCAAATATTTTGATTGTATCTGCTTTTACTAAATAATCTACTGCTAAATCTAATTCTTGATTATTAATTAAATGTAGTGTGTCATTAATCGTCGTTTGGTTTAACAATGCTAATTTATGACTGATGGACATATTATTATCTGTTGCATCAAACGGGAAATTCGCATCGATTGATTCGTAATGTCGATTTAAATATTCTACTTCTTCTAAGAAATGTTCTTTTAATTCTAACCATCCATCATAACCTAATTTCTTCGCGATTCTAATCACTGTGGAAGGATGTGTATACGTTACTTTAGATATATGTTCTAATGTTTTAGTTTTTACTTTTTCTCGTTCTTCAAACAAATAATGAATGATGCTTTGTTCTGCTTCGGAAAATATATCTTCTTTCATTCTTTCGGTTAATAACATGTTTAGAACTCCCCTTTGTAAAAATTAATTACAAACATTTATCTTTTTAGAAGGAAATTTGTAAATTTCATTTGATAATAGCGCATTCGCCTCTTTAATCGTTACTTCTATTCTATACTTAACGTGTATAAGAAAGAAATCAATAGGGGGTATTTTAAATGGAAAAAGGTATTAAAATTGTGACAATCGGTGGCGGTAGTAGTTATACACCTGAGTTGATGGAAGGTTTTATTAAACGTTACGAGTCTTTGCCATTAAGTGAAATTTGGTTAGTTGATATTCCTGAAGGTCGAGAAAAATTAGAAACTGTCGGTAAGATGGCACAAAGAATGTGGGACGCTTCTCCTTATGATGTAACGATACATTTATCTTTGGATAGAAGAGAAGCATTAAAAGATGCAGATTTTGTAACGACGCAATTTAGAGTAGGATTATTAGATGCTCGAATTAAAGATGAACGTATTCCGTTATCTCACGGATTCTTAGGTCAAGAAACAAATGGACCGGGTGGTATTTTTAAAGCGCTAAGAACGATTCCTGTCTTATTAAATATCGTTGAGGATATGAAAGAACTCTGTCCAAACGCTTGGTTAATCAATTTTACAAACCCTAGTGGTATGGTGACAGATGCAATTGTACGATATGGGAAATGGGACAAAGTACTCGGTCTATGTAACGTACCAGTTAATAGTTTAATTAATGAACCTGAAATGTTGAATGTTAAAGAAGGAGAACTTACGCATCACTTCGCAGGATTAAATCATTTTCATTGGCATCGGGTAAAAGACGCTCAAGGTAACGATGTAACAGAACAATTGAATAAAAAGCTCGTAGAAGATGCATCGTCATTACCTTCTAATATTTTTGATGTATCATTTTTTGAAGAACAATTGCAACAAATGAATTTAATTCCATGTGGCTATCATAGATATTATTACCGCGCAGAAGAAATGCTAGAACATGCGCTTAAAGAATATCATGATCCAGAAATCGGTACACGTGCAGAACAAGTTAGACAAACTGAGAAAGAATTATTTGAACTGTATAAAGATGAACATCTGGACCATAAACCAGAACAATTAAGCAAAAGAGGCGGGACACACTATTCAGACGTAGCTTGTGAAACGATCGCTTCAATCGCATCAAATAAAAATACACACGTCGTTGTCTCTACAGTTAATAATGGCGCAGTACCAGACTTAGCACCAGAAGACGTAGTTGAAGTATCAGCATATATCAATGCAACAGGCGCACAACCAATCGCATTCGGCTCATTACACCCAGCAGAACGAGGATGGTTGCAAGTCATGAAAAATATGGAACTATGTGTAGAAGAAGCAGCAGTAACCGGAGACTATGGCTTATTATTACAAGCCTTTATCATTAATCCATTAATACAAAGTGGTGAAACAGCCAAACAAGTAATGAACGAATTACTCATCGCACATAAAGCATATTTACCACAATTCTCCGAAACAATCGCACAACTAGAAGCACAAGGCATAGAAATAAAAGATGCCAAAGCAAGAGAACTAAGTGAGCATGTAGAATTGAGAAACGTATAGAAGTAGAACGGTTGGGATTGAAATGTGCTTATTTAGTACATTTCAATCCCGTCATCCAATACAAATATAGTGATTTGAGGCTGGGACAAATTAATTTGTCCCAGCCTTTCATTGTGTGGTGTTGATTTTGAGCATGTCTTAGATTAATGATGGAGTTAATCTAGGTTTTGGTGGAACTCTTCGATTAACTCCCGAATTAATCTACAACTTGGTCGATCTCTTAGATTAACTACCGAATTAATCTACAACTTAGTCGATCTCTTAGATTAACTACCGACTTAATCTACAACTTGGTCGATCTCTTAGATTAACTACCGAATTAATCTACAACTTAGACGATCTCTTAGATTAACTACCGACTTAATCTACAACTTAGCCGATTTCTTCGATTAACTGCCGAATTAATCTACAACTTGGTCGATCTCTTAGATTAACTGTCGAATTAATCTACAACTTACCCAATCTCTTAGATTAATTCCCTCAATCCCAGCATATTTCAACAAAAAGACTACATCGTCCGAGATACGATGTAGTCTTTTCTAACGTTGTCAGTTGGTTATTCTGACGTTCGTGTTTTTATATAGGGTATGTGTTAATTGTATTTCTATGCTCTATTGTTAGACAAACATTTATGAATGATTGATTCTACAGTGTCTTGCATAACTTTTTTACTTGGACTCAAAATTTGTTGGGGGTTAAAAATATTTTGATCTTCTGTTAGTGTTTGTCTAAGTTGATTACTCCATGCGATATTGATTTCGGTATTAAAGTTTATTTTTGCGTGTCCTAATTTAATTGCTTTTACTAGGTCTTCGTCTGATATTCCTGATGCGCCATGTAATACTAAAGGGATATCGATGGCTTCTTGTATTTCTTCCATTTCTTTAAATCCTAAGTTTGGTTCGCCTTGGTATTTACCATGTACGGATCCTAATGCCGGTGCAAGTGTGTCTAGATTGGCTTCTTTCGCAAGTCTTATACAGTCTTCTAATCGTGCATATTGAACATTACCGATTACGCCATCTTCATTACCTCCGATTGCTCCGACTTCGCCTTCAACTATGACGTTATGTTTATGCGCATAGTCTACTATTTCTTTAGTCTTTGCTATATTTTCTTCGATTGGTAATTTAGAACCGTCAAACATAACCGAGTCGTAACCAGCATCTACTGCTTGTTTACAACCTTCTATACTCAATCCATGATCAAGATGTATAATAACCGGTACTGTTATATCCATTGACTCTATTTTGTGGTTAATTGTCTTACATATAAAATCATATCCACCAAGAAACTCAATAACTTTATCTGTCGTTCCTAAAATAATTGGGGAACGTGTTTTCTCTGCAGCTTTTAAAATACATTCTATCCACATTAACCCATTAACATTAATTTGAGGAATGGCATAATGTGATTCTTTAGCTTTTCGTATAAATGTATTCATTATTTAACGTTCCACCTTCCTTATGGTTATAATGTTTTTGATTGACCGGTTAATAATGATTGAGGTGCATTTGCTAATAATGATTCTTTACATTTCATTGCGATTTCTTGTGCTTTATAACCATCTTCTATTGAACATAATACATCTGTATCATTTAAGATAGCTTCTATAAATCCATCGATTTCTATTTTGTAAGCTTCACTATATCTTTCTAAGAAGAAGTACGGTGGATTATTTTTAGATATACCATCTGCACGGTGATAATTTAAAGTTGTAGTTTGCTCATTACCTATATCTATTGCACCGTTATCACCTAATACTTCTACACGTTGATCGTATCCATATATACTTCTTCTACAGTTTTCAATTACAGCCATTGAACCATTTTCAAATTTAAGTGTAACGAGCGCTGTATCGATATCGTCATATTTAGCTATTTCCGGATTGACGAGTGCTCCACCTGTCGCATAAACTTCAGTTATTTCAGACTGCATTAAATATCTCGCCATATCAAAGTCATGAATCATCATATCCATAAATAATCCGCCAGAACGTTTAATATATTCTATCGGTGGTGGCTCAGGGTCTCTCGAAGTAATACGTAACGTTTGGATATTTCCAAGCTCACCTTTATTTAAAATTGTTTGAAGTTCTTTGAAGTTTTTATCAAACCTTCTATTGAAACCCATTTGTAATTTAACATTAGATTGTTGAACCGCTTCTAGTGCTTCTTTAGCTTCATCTATAGATAAACTAATTGGTTTCTCACAGAATATGTGTTTACCTTTAGCACATGCTGCTTTAATGATATCTACATGTGTATCTGTTGGAGAACATATGACAATAACATCTACTTCTGGATCATTAATAATATCCATATGGTTTTTCGTTTTATTTTCTATACCTGCTTTTTTAATCCAATCCACCATTTTGTCGCAATATATATCTGAAATCCATTTAATTCTAACGTCTTTATGCGTTCTTAAATAATTGATATGTAATTGGCCAATACGTCCTGCACCAATTACGCCAAATGTAAGTGTCATAAACTTTTCCTCCTATGCTAATCCAAGTGGTGAGAATAAAATGTAAGTGCCTATCACTACAAATATGATAATACCGCCTACTAGATATCTATGTTTCCAAGGCGTTATATCTACTTTTGCGTAATTAACACTGAAATCAAACTCATCAGATGGTTTCCATTTATTGAATAACATGACTACTAGTAAATCGATGAAGAATAATACACTTAATACATATAAATAATGAATTTCTGTTAACACTACTTTTGAAAGCGCATACAATACAATGTGTAAAATAAACATCACTTTACCACCAAGTTGTGATGTACGTTTAACAAAGAATCCAACAAGTACGAGTACTAAAAGTGGCATATTATACACACCATTAAACTCTTGTACCACTGCGTATAAACCTTGTGGGAACAATGAAATCATTGGTGCAATGATAACTACAATCACACCGACAACTACTGTTACTATTCTCCCAACTCTAGAAACTTGTTTGTTGCTTGCTTCTTTGTTCATAATTGATTTGTAAAAGTCTAACGAGAACAATGTTGCTGTACTATTTAACGATCCAACAAATGAACTTAGTATGGCACCAAATATAACAGCACCGAATAATCCATAAGCCCATCCAGGTAAGACTTCATTAACTAACATTGGATATGCATTATCAGGATTCGAAACTTTGTCACCTAACATATTAAATGCTAGAACACCTGGGAACACTAAGAATAATGCACCAAATATTTTAAATACACCGACAAACATTGCACCTTTTTGAGCTTCTTTTAAATTCTTACCAGCTAGCGCTTTTTGTACAATCATCTGGTTTGTACACCAGAAGAATAAGTTGTTAAAGAACATACCGAAGAATAATGTTGGCCAAGGTACGATATCAGAATCAATTGCACCTATTGAGTTTAATTTCTCTGGTGTATTCTGTATAACTTTGTCGAAACCTTTTAAGAAACTTCCATCACCAAACATGATTAAACCAAGAATTGGGATGGCAAGACCTCCAATAATCAAACCAATTCCATATATAGAATCACTGTGTGCACTTAATGATAATCCACCAATAAACAAGTAAATAATACCCACTATACCTATCACTGTTGATATAAGAATCACAGCTGTCATATCACTAATTTCTAACATATCACTTATATTGAAAATTTTATTAAATACGAGTGCACCTGAATAAAGTACAACTGGCAAGAAAGACACAACATATGTAAATATGAAAAGTAATGATACGAGTCGTTTCGTAAATGTATCAAATCTCATTTCAATGAAATCAGATATCGTATCTACACCATATCTAAAGTATCTAGGCAAGAATACGAGTGCCAATATGACAATTGCAATAGCAGCAGTTACTTCCCACGCCATTACTTCCATTCCAGCCATGAAACTTTGACCATTTTGACCTACTATTTGTTCTGTAGAAAGGTTTGTCATAATGATGGTTGAAGCGATAGTAAATCCAGTTAAACTTCTACCACCCATGAAATAACCTTCAGAATTTTGAGTGTCTATTTTTCTACTTCTTAAAAATGCATATACCCCTACTGCAAATACGACTAATACAAATGAAAATGCTGCAAATAAACTCATGATAACCCTCTCCCCTTAGGTGTTTAAATCACTCTCAATTTCATGATTATTTTTATTGATATTGTTCAATATATTCTTTTGCTTTTTTAGCATAAATAAACGGGTTGGCAACTGCTGGATCTTGTTCAGCTTCTACTACAATCCATCCTTTATAATCTGATTGATAAATTAAATCTAATATCGGTTTGAAGTCTATTACGCCATCACCTGGCACTGTAAACATGCCATCTTTCACACCATCTAAGAAGCATTTACAGTCTTTATCTACAACTTCTTTAACCTTTTGTCTAACATCTTTAAAATGTATATGCTTTATTCTATCTTTATGCCTATTGAATATATCTATTGGATCTTCTCCAGATAGTACAAGATGTCCTGTATCATATAAGAGAGAAACGTTATCTTTACTTGTTTTTTTCATTAATTCATCTATTTCATGAGTTGTTTGTACACCTGTACCCATATGATGATGGTATACAATTTCCATATCTTTCTCGTGAGCTAACTTTCCTAATTTCTCTAATCCATCCACTAATAATTGCCATTCTTTTTCAGTGAATACAGGTTTTTCTTTAAATAGTGCTTTCGTTAAATCTCCTTGAATGCTGTTACCTTGTTCAGAAACAACGATTACTTTAGCACCTAAAGCACTCAAGAAATCTCTATGTTTAATAAATGCAGCTTCAGTTACTTCAAAAGGCTCTGACGTTAAATATAAACTGAGCCAAGCACTTGCTACTGATAATCCTCTAGGTTCTAAAAAAGATTTTAATACTTCTGGATCTTTCGGATATTTATTACCAATTTCAGTTCCTTCATATCCTGAAAGTGCCATTTCACTAATGCATTGTTCAAAAGAATTCTCATAACCTAATTCGGGCATGTCATCATTTGTCCATGCAATCGGTGCACATGCAAAACGTATATCTTTAGTCATTTAACTCACCTCATAAAGTAATGATATTCTTGTTTTCGAAAGATTCTTGCATTGCTATTGCTACTTCAGTACTTTTCAAACCATCTGTTCCAGTAATTGAAGAAGGTTCTTTCTTTTTAATAGATTCTACAAAAGCATTTAATTCGTTAATAAATGCGAATTTAAAGCGTTCTGGAAAATGACCTGAAGTTGGCCTTACGACACCGTTCTTGTCATATACAGTGACTAAGTTCTTCTCTGGTGCATTACCAATTCTGATCATACCTTCAGTACCAATGATTTCTGTTTCAACATGATAACCATGTTGTGCGTTTCTTCCTGCTAATAAATAAGCAATTGTACCGTCTTCTAACTCCGCTAAACATGCACCGGTTTCAAGTTCTTCACATTCTGAAAGTTCAGGTGCTGCTATATTATTTCCTAGGGAATATACCGTCTTAAATTCTGAACCTGTAAACCAGCGAACGAGATCAATATCATGAATCGACATATCTAAAAATATTCCGCCACTTGCACTGTTCTTAGCGAATTGGATAAAACTATCCAACCCAGCACTTGGGTCAATTCCGTAGCAACGCATAGCTGTAATTTTTCCTAAATCACCATTATCGACTGCATCTTTCGCAAATTGATATGAATCATCAAATCTACGCATAAATCCTAATTGGAATACTTTATCTTTATTGTTATCTATTTTTTCAACAACTTGTTTAATGTTTTCTAGTTCAAGTCCAATTGGTTTTTCAGAGAACACATGCAAACCTTTATCTAAAGCTTGTGTGATTTGAACAGCATGAAATCCACTAGGTGAAACGATAACAACTGCATCCAACGCGTCATTTTCAATCATTTCTGTATAAGATGTGTAACAATTTTCTACGCCTAATGTATCTCTTGCATATGCTAACTCTTGTTCAACAACACTTGCTACAGCGTATAACTCTGCATCTTTAACGTGATTCACAATATTCTCAGCATGCACTTGACCAAGTCTTCCTAATCCAACTTGACCGATTTTTATTTTTGTCATCGTTCTTTCCTCCAATTTAGTAATGTTTTGCAGTCTTCATTGATAATGTCTTTTCTTTAAATGCTTCTTGAATAGATGGCTTATCACTATGTTCTGATACGCCTACATTCCAAAATGATTCGTATCCATCTGTCATTGTTTTAGGTAATGTTTTAATTTCTATTAATGTAGATTTAGTTTCTTGTTTAGCTTGTCTAATCGCTGCTTCAAGTGATTCAAGATTGTTTACACTATATGAAACAGCTCCATAACCTTCAGCTATTTTCTTATAATCAATATTCATCACATTACCGTTATAATCATTAAACTCTGTACAGAAACTAGCGCTTCCATTACCCATCTGTAAATTATTAATACAACCAAAACCACTATTATCAAAAAGAACGATGTTAATTTTGTAGTTATATTGCAATGCCGTTACTAATTCAGTGTGTAACATTAGGAAACTACCATCTCCAACTAATGCATAGACTTCTCGATCAGGATTGGCAATTTTAGCGCCAACAGCTGCTCCGATTTCGTATCCCATTGTTGAATAACCATATTCCATGTTGTAAGTATTGAATACATCCGTATCCCATAATCGTTCTAAATCTCCTGGCAATGAACCAGCAGCTGCAACAATTATTGCATCTTTATCTATTGTTTCATTCACTTTGATTAAAGCGTTCGTTTGAGGTAATTCTGTATTAAGTGAAGTTGTATACTGATTCAATTTTTTTGGATCAAAATGACCTGCAATTTCTGCTTCAAAGTTATCTTTATGAATATCAATTTGAGATAATCTTGTTCTTTCTTCGTCCCATTGCTGTTTTACACGTTTAACAACTTCAAGCGTATTAAATTGATGACCTTCTAGATTATCTGCTATTTGTTTAACGGATACTTTAGCATCGCCGACAACTTGCACAGCATCTAATTTATATGCATCTACTCTGTTAACATTAATATTGATAACTTTAGCTTTATCAAAATTGATGACTGTCTTAGAACTCGTTGTAAAGTCTGAGTATCTTGTACCAATACCTATGATCACATCTGCATCTTTTGCATAAACGTTAGCTGCTAAATTTCCTGTTACGCCTAATCCGCCAAGATTTAATGGATGAGATGCTTCAATTGTTGATTTACCAGCTTGCGTTTCCGCCATAGGGATATTTGTTTCGTCCATTAGCTTTTTAATGATTTCTTGAGCTTCAGAATATTTAGCGCCTCCTCCAACAATTAACAGAGGTTGCTTAGCTTGTTTCAATGTTTCAATAGCAGCTTTAATTGCACGTTCTGAAGGCTCTAATCTATCAACGTAATGTACTCGCTTTTCAAAGAACGATTCAGGAAAATC
This sequence comes from Mammaliicoccus sp. G-M28, assembly GCF_022386595.1. Taxonomy (NCBI): domain Bacteria; kingdom Bacillati; phylum Bacillota; class Bacilli; order Caryophanales; family Staphylococcaceae; genus Mammaliicoccus; species Mammaliicoccus sp. G-M28. Next base: position 108,556 of record NZ_JAJNIF010000005.1, on the reverse strand, counting down.
AAATGCTTCTCCTTGAACATCTTGACTTAACGCTATCGTTACAGGTCCAGCAGTTTGTGGATTTGTCATCACTTCAAATGCACGTATAAGCGCCGACATTATTTGCTCAGGTCTCGTAATTCGATCAAAATATCTAGATACTGGTTTTAATGCATCATTAGTCGTGATGCCAATGCTTTGTGGATTCTCGATTTGTTGTAATACTGGGTCCGGTTGACGTGTTGCAAATGTATCACCCGGTAAAAATAATACTGGTATATGGTTTGCAGCAGCAGTTCCAGCAGCTGTTACTAAGTTTGCTGAACCGGGTCCTACTGAAGTAGTTACTGCGAATATTTTCTTTCTTAAACTTTGCTTACTAAAACCAATTGCAGTGTGTGCCATACCTTGTTCATTTTTTCCTTGAATAATTTTCAAGTCATCTTGATAATTTGATAAGCCTTCACCAATACCAAGTACGTTTCCATGGCCGAAAATGTTCATAACACCTTCAACAAACTTAGTTTCTTCGCCATCAATGGAAATATATTGCTTAGTTAAAAATTTAACGATTGCTTCTCCAGTTGTTAATTTCACTGTATTGACCATGTTTAATACCACCTTAAGAATGTTCTTTAATTAAGTTTTCTATCTTTTCTACAGTAGGCATTGCTTCTGATGAACTATGACTACTAACAACTATGGCAGCTGATGCCGCACCATATTTCAATGCTTCTTCAACCGATTTACCTTGTACAAGTGCATAAATAAAGGCAGCTGCGTACGAATCACCTGCTCCAAAAGTCTTCACAACATTTGCTTTAAATGCTTTACCCTCATATGTGTTTCCATCTTTATCAAAGGCATTTGAACCTTGCACGCCATGTTTAATGACAACTAAATTCGGTGTAGCTTCAAATAGTAATTCGCTTATCTCTTTATCAGTTAACGGTTTGTAACGTTCTACCATGTCAAACTCATCTCTCGTACCTATTACTACATCAGCTTGTTTTGCTACTAATTCACTATAAATAGAAGTTTCTTCTTCACTAGCCCAACTATATGGTCGATAATCTAGTTCAAAAATCACTTTTACATTATGCTTTTTTGCTAATTGTAGTGCTTTTAATACCGCTTCTCTTGAAGGAGATTTAGCTAACGCTGTGCCCGAAATAAGTAAATATTCTGAATTTTTGATATATGATTCATCTACATGTTCAGGCGCTAGATATAAATCTGCTACTTCTTCTCTATACATTAAAATGCTTGATTCTTTAGGACTTTTAATTTCTGTAAAAGTAAGACCTATTTTATGACCATTTTCATCTACATGAATTTGTGATGTATCTACGCCTACTTTTTCAAAATAATTCGTAATAAATCTGCCATGTTGATCATCTGAAACGTTAGCAATCATGCCAACGTCCAATCCCAATTTAGCAGTACCAATCATTATATTTGCTGGTGAACCACCTACATATTTAGTAAAAGTAGATGTCTCTTCCATAGGTCTATTAATTTCATTAGCATTTAAATCGATAGCAGCACGACCAATTGCTATTATTTGTTTTTTCTTTGTCATTTTTGTGCACTCCTTATTCTCTATCAATAATCCATTCGTGATCTGGTTGATTATAGAATTTCCAAACTTTCTTTGGCCCTGCCATAACATTTAAATAATATCCATTATAACCATCTGGAACGGCTACTGGATGATAGCCTTCAGGTACAACTACAACATCTCCATGCTCTACTGTCATCGTTTCATCTAATGAAAGATCATCTGTGAATACACGTTGAAAGACAAATCCTTTATTAGGATTCATTTCATGATAGTAAGTCTCTTCAAGCAAAGATTCATTCGGTAAATTGTCTACATCATGTTTATGAGGTGGATAACTAGACCAATTACCTTGATCTGTATAGACTTCTACGACTAGCAACTTTTCACTAGCAGTATGTGTATCAGGCAGTATATTGTGTACATGTCTTTTGTTTGAATACTTACCTCTATCTTCTACTGAATTTTCTGATGCTGGAACAAGTTGTGTTGCTCTTTCTTCATCTGCTGGTGAATAACAAAATACAACTCTAGAATCTTTATTAGCCTTTATTTTTACATTATGATTTTTAGAAATATAAATGCTATCAGTCGGGATTTTTTCAAATACAGAATCTCTTGTTCCTAAATCTGAATAAGTGTCATCTCCATCTGAGACATCAATATTTCCTGTTAAAGCTACAATACAAAGTTCAAAATCACCTGTAGATTCCTCATAAAGTCCTTGTGATTTAATGTCTAGAACTTTAAATCCTATATAATCTAAATGAATGTCATTTGGTTGTAAATCATGTATCACTTGTACATCATCACTTAATGGATGATGTACAGGTTTATTTAATAATCGAGCCATCTCTATATTCACTCCTTAAAATTGTGGATTACCATGACGAGCAGTTACGACTTTACGGTGTGTATAGAATTCAATGCTATCTTTACCGTTAGCGTGTAATGAACCATAGAATGAAGATTTCCAACCTGAGAATGGGAAAATCGCCATTGGTGCTGGTACACCTAAGTTAATACCTAACATACCTGCATCGATATTTTCTCTGAAGTATCTAATTGATGATGCACTATCTGTAAATAAACACGCACCATTTGCAAATTCTGATTGATTCGCTAATTTAATTCCTTCTTTTAAATCTTTAACTTTTACAATAGATAAAACTGGTGCAAATATTTCATCTTGCCACAATTTCATATCAGTTGTAACATCTTCAAAAATTGTCGGTTTAACAAAGTAACCCTCTTTGTTATTATCTTCTCTACCATCTAGTACAAGTTTTGCACCTTCAGCTACACCTTGATCTACATAATTTAATGTACGCTCTACATTCTCTTCTCTAATAACTGGCCCTAAAAATACGTTATCTTCTAAACCGTTACCGATTACGATATCTTTAGATGCTTGTACAAGCTTTTCTTTAAATTCATCATAAACGCCTTCTTGTACAGCTATGACTGCTGCTGCCATACAACGTTCACCTGCAGAACCAAATGCTGCACCGATTACATCTTTAACAGCTCCATCAATGTTTGCATCATTTAAAATGATCGTATGGTTTTTAGCACCTGTTAAACATTGTGCACGTTTTAAGTTTTCAGTAGCTTTTTTGTAAACATATTCGCCGACTGGTTTAGAACCTACAAATGAAACAGCTTTAATATGTTCATTTTCACAAATTCCATTTACTACATCGTGTGCTCCGTGTACAACATTGAATACACCTTTAGGGAAACCTGCTTCTTCAACTAACTCTGCAAGTTTATTTACTAATAATGGTGTCTTTTCAGATGGTTTAATGATAAAAGTATTACCTACTGAAATAGCCATTGGGAACATCCAACATGGCACCATCATTGGGAAGTTAAATGGTGTGATACCACCTACAACACCTACTGGATATTTATAACTTGTACCTTCTATATTTGTTGCAATACTTGATAATGAATCACCCATCATCAACGAAGGCGTACCTGAAGCGAATTCAACATTTTCAATTCCTCTTTGTACTTCGCCTAACGCTTCATTCGTATTCTTACCATTTTCTTTCGTAATAATTTCAGCTAATTCATCTTTATTGTCTAATAATAATTGTTGAAGTTTAAATAATAATCTCGCACGTTTAGGTACAGCTACTTCTTTCCATTCTTGAAAAGCTTCTTGTGCAAGTTGAGCTGCTTCATCTAATTCTTCTCTAGTTGAAACCGGAACTTTAGCAATAATTTCTTTTGTAGCTGGATTTATAACATCTATTGTTTCCTTACTTTTTGACGCTTTCCATTCACCATTAATATAATTCTTTAAGATTTCTGCCATTTTAAAATCCTCCAGTTATTATTTTTAAAGTAACCGCTTACATCAACATTTAAAAAATTTGAGCATATATTGATTAACTATTGGTTACTTGTTGAGACAATATTATAATATACTGAATAATATGTCAACTTTTGAGTAACTTATAATTTTTTATAGTTGTTAAATCTATAATTTTTGGGTATATTGTAAGAAATGGGGGAATCACTAATGAAATCTAAACGCATTTATGAAATCGAATCTTTCATAAAAAAGAACAAAACAGCTTCAATAGATGAATTGAAGGAAATTTTCAATGTGTCTGTAAACACAATAAGGCGAGATGTAAATCTATTAGCAGAGATGAATATCGTAAAAAAGGTTTATGGTGGCATTGAAGTCATTGAAGACCAATATAAAGCAGTCGACTACCAAGAAAGAAACGTCGAAAATTATCAAGCTAAAAAATATATTGGAAAAATAGCCGCACAACAAATTGAAGCGAACGATATCATCTATATAGATACCGGTACGACAACAATCCATATATTAGAATACGTCGATAAAAATCTATCATTCACAATTATTACAAATAGCTTGGACATTATGAATAAAGCCTCTCAATTTAAGAATGTCACTCTATTTATAATAGGAGAAAAGTACAAACCACGTACAAGATCTTTTATAGGAATTGACTCTAATTTATTGTTAACAAAGTTCAATATAACAAAATGCTTTATGGCAGCTACAGGCGTCAACATACAGAACGGACTGTCCAATTCTGAAATGGAAGAAAATCTAATCAAACAACATATTACAAAAAAAGCTAGAGAAACATATGTACTAGCAGATTATAGTAAAATGGGCCAATCAACTTTATTAACATATAGTAACTTGGTAGATATAGACAAAATCATCACAGACAAAAACCCTCCTCAAGAAATACAACAATTTTGTAGCGAAAATGAGATAGAAATTGTATATTAGAATTGAAATAAAGAGCCCTCTTAAAATATGACATTCATTTTAAGAGGGTATTTTAATTCGGGAATATAAAATTGGATGTTGTCTTAGATTAATGATGGAGTTAATCTATGTCTTGATGGAACTCTTCGATTAACTGCCGAATTAATCTACAACTTAACTCATTTTTTCAAAAATTGAGGTAACCTCAACAGAATATATCTCATTTCTTAATCTACCCTACATATAAAAACTCCCCGAACGTTGGATTATATATATCCGACGTTCGGGGAGTGCTATTCTCTACAACTTAAATAATAATGTTATCGATAAGTCTTGCTTGGCTAAATTTAACGGCTAGTGATATAAATATTTGTCCTTTTATTGTGTGTTGTTCTTCTAATTCTGGATAACTATATATCGCTACTTCTACGATTTCACCGCTTACGTTTTTCTCTAGGTATTGTGTAATTTCTTCTATTAAGATATTACTTTTTCTTTCACCTTGGTCATATAATTGTTTTGCTAATTGTAAGCTTTTAGACAGGTGTACCGCTTCTCTTCTTTCTGCTTCTGTTAAATAAATATTTCTAGAGCTTTTGGCTAATCCGTCTTCTTCTCTAACGATTTCTATTGGCACGATATTAACTGTATGATTAAAGTCTTCTACCATTTTCTCAATTATTGCTAATTGCTGAGCATCTTTTTTTCCAAAATATGCATTGGTTGGTTGTATCATATTGAACAGTTTATTAACGACTGTTACAACACCATCGAAGTGTCCTGGTCGTTTTTTGCCTTCTAATACTTGTGCTAAGTGACCTACTGTTATCGTCATACTTAATTCACCAGGATACATTTCTTCTACTGTAGGATGAAATACATAGTCTACACCGATTTTTTTTAACTTTTCTAAATCTGATTCAAAAGGTCTTGGATAGTCATCAAAATCTTCGTTAGGACCAAATTGTAATGGATTCACAAAAATACTTACTACTGTTACATCGTTTTCTTCTATTGATTGTTTCATCATTTTTAAATGTCCATCATGTAACGCACCCATTGTTGGAACTAATCCAATTGTTTTACCTTGTGTTATATATTTTGATGTAATACCTACCATGTCTTTAATTAACGTTACTTCTTGTGTCACTTACCTGTCTCTCCCATCACTTTCTTCTTATATGTGTGCGCTTCTGAAGGGAATGCGCCACTTTTCACTTCTTGATTGTATAATTTTAATGCTTCTACACCATTTGAAAAGTCACCATATTGTTTAACAAATTTCGCGATATGTTCTGAGCCATAATTCAATAAATCATGATATACCAATACTTGTCCGTCTGTTCCTTTACCTGCACCGATACCGATTACTGGAATTGTTAATTGTTCACTAATGACTTCTGCTAAATCGCTAGGAATAGCTTCTAAAACGAGCATCACCGCACCAGCTTGTTCTACAGCTTTCGCATCTGCTATCAATTGTTCTGCTTCTGCTCTTGAACCAGCCTGTAATTTATATCCCATAATACCTACACTTTGAGGCGTTAATCCTAAGTGTGAAACGACTGGTACACCGATTTGAGTACATCCTTCAATTAATGTCACATGTGGTCCTTCAATTTTGACTGCATTTGCTTTCGTATCTTTATATAATCGTACGGCATTTTTCATATCAGTTGAATGATCAATACCCACTGCACCAAATGGCACATCAACAATGATATAAGTTTCTGGTGCACCTCTTCTAACTGCTTTAGTATGATGAATCATATCTTCCATCGTTACTTCTACTGTACTATCATATCCTAAAACAACCATTCCCAATGAGTCGCCTACAAGTATTGTGTCTATTTCAGCTTGTTCTGCCTGTTTAGCACTTGGATAATCATACGCTGTAATCATGGATATTTTTTCTTTTTGTTCCTTCATGGCCAACAATTGATTAATTGTTTTCATCCCGTACCACCTTCTCATTTTTGTTATTATGTATATATTAACATTGAAAGGAAAATAATAAATGAAAAAGTTTGGAATAATCGGTCCAGGTGCAGTTGGTACTGCTATCGCATACGCATTAAATCAATCTGGTCATATAGTTTCACTGTTTGGGAGGTCTCATTCAACCGTCCAATTTCAAGAATACAACCAAAATGAGCAACATGAGCTAACGGTTCATTCGTTACAAGAAGCAAATGAAACAGTAGATGTCTTATTTATTGCTGTCAAGACGACCCAACTTGATTCAATCATCCCTTACCTTAACAATGTCATACATTCAAATAGCGTTATTATTTTAACTCAAAATGGTTATGGACAGCTAGAAAAAATTGATCATCCTAATAAGTATCAAGCAGTTGTTTATATAAGTGGTCAAAAAGATGGTCATCACGTTACACATTTTAGAGATTGGACTTTAAAACTTCCTATTAATGATTACACGCTTGATTTACAACAATCTACTCAACAAAGTTTACTTAATATTGAGTGTCTTGAAGACTATGCCGAACAGGTTTGGTACAAATTGATCGTTAATTTAGGTATTAATACAGTAACGGCATTAACGAGACAACCAGCAAAAGTATTGAATGCTATTGAAGTCAAAACTCTGTGTTACAACTTGTTAGTAGAAGGCAAACGTGTTGCTGAAGCTGAAGGTGTATATTTTAATGATGATTTAGAAAATAGCATTATGAAGATATATGATGGTTATCCAGATGACATGGGAACAAGCATGTATTATGACATGATAAATAACCGACCTTTAGAGACTCAATATATTCAAGGTTATATTTATCAACTTAGTCAAAAGCATCAATTATCTACGCCACATATCGATAGTACTTATGCAATTTTAAGCACATTTCAATAATTTTTACGCAGTGTAATTTGTTTCAATTTCCTTTATTTGGGTATTTATTAATATGATTTCAAATGAAGGAGCGTAACTTTTATGAAGGACAAATTCGACAAAAAGCATGAAGAAATACAAGGTTATACCCAAGACATACAGCCTGGTATAGAACATGAAATGGAGCCAAAGCCTATTATTGAAGATGAAGATTATAAGGCTGCTGGTAAATTAAAAGGCAAAGTCGCACTTATTACAGGTGGAGATTCTGGAATTGGTGAAGCAACTGCAATTCTGTTTGCTAAAGAAGGTGCAAATGTTGCAATTGCTTATTATGACGAAGATAAAGATGCCAAATATGCTTTAGCAAGACTTGAAGAAATCGGAGTTAAAGCAAAAGCATATAAACACGATTTAAAAAAAGACAAACATGCCAATGAACTTGTTGACCAAGTTATTGAAGATTTCGGTCAACTGAATATATTAGTTAATAATGGTGGTATTCAATATCCACAAGATCATTTTGAAGATATTACGAAAGATCAATTACAAGAAACGTTTGAAACGAACTTTTTCGGAATGTTCTATTTATCATGTTGGACCCGTCTTGATAAATTCACGGGCTCTATTTATCATGTTGGGCCTGTCTTGATAAATTCACGGGCTCTATTTATCATGTTGGGCCTGTCTTGATAAGTTCGGGCGTTCTATTTATCATGTTGGACCCGTCTTGATAAATTCACGGGCTCTATTTATCATGTTGGGCCTGTCTTGCAATATTCAGACGTTCTATGTTGCTAGTCGACCCTGTCTTGCAATATTCAGACGTTCTATGTTGCTAGTCTGCCCTGTCTTGCAATATTCACCCGCTCTATGTTGCTTGTCGACCCTGTCTTGCAATTTTCAGCCGCTATATGTTGCTAGTCGGACCTGTCTTGCAATATTCAGTCGCTCTATGTTGCTAGTCGACCCTGTCTTGCAATATTCAGTCGCTCTATGTCGCTAGTCGACCCTGTCTTGCAATATTCAACCGCTCTATTTATCATGTTGGACTCGTCTTGATAAATTCAACCGCTCTATTTATCATGTCGGACTCGTCTTGATAAATTCACGGACACACCCTCACCCTCATCCTCATTACTTCTCTTCTATATATCTAGCTTCCTATCTAATACTTCTTCCATCATCATCCAGCCTTTTTGATCTTGTCCGTCTGTATCATATGGTTCGAATCCGTAATTTAAATACATATTTATAGCTGGATAACTTGTCGTTTGTGTTGTTAAATATACTTGCTCATGGCCAAGTTCAATCATTTTATTCAATGCTGTGCTTAATAACGGCTTCGATAGTTTCTTTCCTTGATATTCTGGTTTAATTGCTACAAAGTGTATTCTTCCTAAATTTTCTCCTATGCCTTCTAAATGACCAAACCATGCTGTTGTTGTACCTATTACTTCTCCACTTTTATTCTCTATAAAAAGACATCTATATTTCATTTCTTCTATATTAGACCCGAATTCTTTATTGAATCTTTTTAGTGCTTCATCAGTATCTTTAAATTCTCCAGCTGCAGTTTCAACTTTAGCCCAATTGTGTTCGTCGCCTTGTCTAAACATTCTTATCGTATATCCTTCTGGTAATTCGAATTGAGGGAAATTTTCTAAGTTATTTCTGAACATTTTTAGTTTAATTCTTTCCATAAGTCATACCTCTTTTTCTATTTTTTGAAAAATTACAGACTGTCATAAATCCATAATTCTTTTAATATTCCTGTCATAAAAGACATTTCTTTTTTATTCTACTGTAACCTATGATATCAAAATTGATGTTAAAGTGTATAAAGTAATCAAGAGACAAAATATATAAATTTAATTTATTGCTTATGGAGGAAAATTTTATTATGAAAAAATTATTATTTGCAACAACAGCTGCAGCAGGAATTATTGCTTCTGGTTTTGGAGCACAAGCAGATGCAAGTGAAAATACAAACTACTCAACTCAAAATACTAACTATACAACTACACAAGTAGCCGATACATCTAATACAAACGAAGTATACAAAGAATTTATTGCTGCTGGTGGTACAAAAGCATTATGGGATAATATTGTAATGCCTGAATCAAGTGGTAACCCTAACGCTGTTAATGAACTAGGATATAGAGGTCTTGGTCAAACTAAAGAAGCATGGGGTACTGGTAGTGTTACTGAACAAACTAAAGGCATGATTAACTATGCTAAAGAACGTTATGGTTCAGTAGAAGCTGCAATTGCATTCCGTCAAGCTAACAATTGGTGGTAAGATTTAATATCATATCAAAGACTGCTATGTGGATATCCGCATAGCAGTCTTTTTTTATGAATCACGCTTTTTGACAAACACAATGAGACATATTATACTTAACTTGTATCCAAATTAAATACAAGCGAGGTTTTTTAAAATGAAAATTGGCGTAATCGCAGCAAATGGTAAATCAGGTAAACTGATAACAGAAGAAGCAGTGAATAGAAATTTAGATGTTACTGCAATCGTACGTAACGAAAATAAAACTATTGCTAAACAATCTATTATTAAAGATATTTTTGAATTAACAACTGAAGATTTAACACAATTTGACGTTGTAATCGATGCTTTTGGTGAATTTAGAGAAGATAAACTTCATTTACACCAAGACACTATCCAACATTTAAGTGATATTTTATCAAATACAAATACAAGAATAATCGTTGTTGGAGGCGCTGGTAGTTTATATGTTGATGAGCAATTAGAGACGCAACTATATAACACTCCTGACTTTCCAGATGCTTATAAACCACTTTCAACAGCTCAAGGAAAAGCACTAGACGATCTTCGTAAAAGAGATGATGTACGTTGGACGTTTGTAAGTCCAGCAGCAGAATTTATAGCTGACGGAAAAAGATCAGGAGACTATATACTTGCTGGAGAAAAATTAACATTAAACAGCAAAGGTGAAAGTAAAATAAGTTATGCAGACTTTGCTATTGCATTAATAGACGAAGCAACTGAAGGCAACCATGTACAAGAAAGAATTTCTGTAGTTTCAAAATAATTTCCAATTCTTATCGCTTTTATCATCTTTGAAAGTTATAATAAATAATGAATCTAAGAGGTGATAAAGCGTGAATACACAAATATCGGTCGCAATCCATATACTATCTTTGCTATCAATAAATGACGAACCAATCTCAAGTAAATATATAGCAAGTAGCATTAACAGTAACCCTACACTCGTAAGAAAAATATGTAAATTTTTAAAGAACGGTAATTTAATAGATAGTCAACAAGGTAAATCAGGTTACAAACTATCTAAATCAGCCGATCAAATAGCATTAGGCGACGTATACCATCTCATACAAGAAGAAGAACATTTCGCTAAAATACACCAAGACACAAACCCAGACTGCTTAATAGGTAAAAATATACAAACAGCATTAGATGAAATTTATACAGAAGTAGATTTAAAAATTATCGAAGAACTCAATAAAACAACAATAAAAGACTTAGCCACAAAAATGACTACTAAGTAACAAAAGGTCTAACCAATCTGAACATCCCCTTTCAAGTAGACACTAAATAGTGCCAAACTTTGAGAAGATCCGTTCATTATATTGGTTAGACCTTTTTTAGTGTGGTTCTGAGGTTGCGCTTAGTGGGGGTGCGGTTGGTGGGGTTGCGCTTACTGGCAGAATTCTGAATTGTGCTCCTTAACAGCACCTCTTACGGACATTTCTCGGAATTATGTCTCTAACGACACCTCTTACGGACATTTCTCAGAATTTTGTCCCTAACACACACTCTTACGGACATTTCTTAGAATTTTGTCCCTTACAAACACTACTGCCCGCTTATCTATTATTTATACACAAACAAAAATATCAATATATGTACTAGGTTGTTTAATCCGTGACAAATTATGGCGATTTCGATTCGATTGGTGATTAAATATAATGCGCCAAAGATGAGTCCGAGTGCAAAGTATATTATAAATTCTCCTATACTTGTTGGTCCGTGAATGAGTCCGAATAGGATACTTGATACGATAAACCCTGCCAGCAAATGTCCTTTGAACATACCTTTTAAAATAAATCCTCTAAATATTAGTTCTTCAAATATTGGTCCTAAAATTACAAATATGATAATTGATATAAAAATCGGCATTGTGTTTAAATCTTTATACACATCCACTTGGTTACTTGGTTGCCCTATTATAGCTGAAATGGTCCAATATATTGCAAGAGATAGTATTGTAGCTATTAATCCATATAATAGGTGCTTTTTCTCAAGTGGTTTAAACTGTATCAATTTAAACTGAAATTTTGATATTAAATATATGAGCATTATAAATAATATGAGTCCTATAGCGAGCATAACTAAATTACTTGCTAACCCTATAGTTGTATATGTTCCCATACATATAATTGAAAGTAGTATAGACTCCCACAGGACATACTTATATTTATTATGTGCGATTGGCTCATTGTCTTCAAAAATTTTTTTAATGCTCATATAGTCCTAACTCCTTCTTCTTAACTGAAGATTCCTTATTATTTCATCGGCACTTTTAAATAGAATGTTGTACCTACATCTACTTTGCTTTCTACTTCAAGATGTCCGTCCATTTGTTGTGCGAGATTTTTAGCGATATAGAGTCCTAAACCAGAACCACCTGTATCTTTATTTCTTGATTCTTCAACTCGATATGTTCGATCAAAGATGCGATTTAAATGTTGTTCGGCTATACCTGGACCATCATCTGAAACAGCGATACATATTGAATGATCCGCTTCTTTTGATACTTTTATTTCTATTCTCGAGCCTGCTTGTGTAAACTTAAATGCGTTATCAATTATATTAATTAAAATTCTCTCTAGAGGAATTCTATATTGTTTAATCGACGTTATTTCTTCACACAGCTGTATATCTATTGTTCGATTTTTAGTTGATAATTGTCGTTCGTAAGATTGTAAAATTGTTACAAAAAGTTTATCTATATAAATCGTTTCAAGTTTGTATGTTTCTGCGTTGTTTAAATTGAGTTCCATTACACTTGTTAACTCATCAAACATATATGATATTCTTTGTGCTTGTTTTATTAATACATCATAGGCTTTTTGTTGCTCACTTGAGCCAGTAATCACGCCTTCTTTCAACCCTTCAGCATATGAAGCTATACTAGCTAACGGGGTCTTTAAATCATGCGTTAAATTTTGTACCATTTCACTCTTTTCTTGTTGCTCATGTTTCACTTGTTCAATTTTAGCCTCTATATTGTGAGCCATCATATTAAATGAGTCGCTCAATTCTTTCATTTCTTTCGGGCTATCAATTTTTAATTTTGTTTCATTATAATTTCCATTAGCAATTAATTTAGTTTGTTTATTCATCAATCTGATACGTTTAACTAATGGATTGATAAACAAAATACATATAAATGTAGTAAGACAGCTTGAAATAATGGCACTTATGGTAAGTAACAATGTTGTGTTCGCATCAAACCACATCCATTTATATGCTACTGCTAAAATAAGCGTCGTTAATACGATACTACTTATAAATGCGGTGATGATTTGTGTTCTAATAGTTAGCATTTATTTCGCCCTTTCAAATTTATACCCTAAACCCCAGACAGTTTTAATAACAAATTCATTGTAATTTTGTTGTTCTAACTTTTCTCTAATACGACGAATATGTACGTTTACTGTATTGGCATCTTCATAATAATCATATCCCCATACTTTTTCTAACAGTTCCGATTTAGATATGACCATTTTTTCATGTTCAGCGAGATACCATAGTAGATCAAATTCTTTCACTCTTAATGCAATTTCTTCGTGATTAACTTTTATAATTTTTTCTTGTTTACATAATTGTAGTGATCCAAAAGTTAAATACGCTTGTTGATTATATTTTTGAGTACGATTTAATAAGTTATGTGCTCTTAATACGAGTTCACGTGGGCTAAATGGTTTCTTAATGTAATCATCAGCACCTAATGTTAATGCATATATCGTATCGTGTTCTTGTGTTTTAGCAGTTAAATAAATAAAAGGAATATCTAACTGTCTAATTTTCATTTCTTTTACAACATCATAGCCATTCTTTTCAGGCATCATAATATCTAAAATAATTAAATCGATATCATCGTTCATTAAATCTATAGCTTGTTGTCCATTAGATGCTGTAACGACATGATGACCTTCATATTCAAAATAAGTCTTACAAATATCTAAAATATCTTGTTCATCATCTACTATTAAAATATTTGCCATATTATCTATCCTGCTTCCTTTTTCATAAACATATTATAAATAGCATATGCTGATAGATTATGTAATTTATCCATATTTAATACAATCATAATAAAACCTAATAACTGAATTGGATACGTAAAAATCATATCTGCTAATATGTAATTTATCATTATAAATATACCAAAAAGTGCTGCATATTTCTGTAAGAAACCAATAACTAGTGCAATACCAATCATCATTTCTCCAAGTGGAATAACCCACTCCCACAAAGTAGTATATGGTTCAATCATATACTCAAACATCAACTTATACCACATCGGGGAATCTTCGTTTTGAGCAATAACGTGTGTTAGTCCAGTTAAACTAAATCCTCCAGTGAATTTTTCATAACCTTGTATAAAAATCATCAATCCGCTCATTAAGCGAACGATTAAACATAAAAATTGAAATACTTTTTTCATGACATGCTCCTTTTAATAAAGTATTGGGGAAACTCAGTTGTCCTGAATTCCCCCTAGAATTTGAAGTTATTTTACTTTAATTTTGCACTTCCGAATACGACATGTGCTTTTTTACAATAAATTGTAACTTCATTATATTTAGATGTGTCCATATCTTTTAAATCAAAAGTTTGTTCCATCTTGTTATAATCTACTTTATCAATTTCCATGCCCTTATCAACATTTCCATCTTTCGTTAAATACACGTGTAAATCTGGTGCTTTAGAAGATTTGAAATCTGTAAGCATTAATTTGTTATCTTTAATCGTTGCTTTACCTTCCACCATTTCATCATTCATAGATTTGAACATGCCAGACATCATCATATCTTTATCTTTCATGTTGTCTTTTGACATATCTTTATCTTTCATTTCGCTTTTAGTATCCATATTCTCATCTTTTTTCATGTCATCATTGCCACATGCACCTAATAATAATGTTGTTGTTAATGCAAACGCACCTATAGTTGTCTTTGTTAAATTCATTTAACACATCTCCTCTTTAGTTGATATGTTAAGTGTATGCGCTATATAAGCATTAAACCATTAACTGTTTATTAACTACTATGAACTTATTATTAATTATTCATTTCTATAACTTTTCCAGAATTCGAATAACTGATTAGGACTTTTCGAGCCATATTGATGAATAAACCAGTCTCAACTACTCCAACAATAGAAATTAAGTCTTGGTTTAACTTTTCCGGATTGTTAATCACTTTAAAATCACAATCTAAAATATAATGATCATTGTCAGTTAAAAATATACCGTTATTGTCCATTCTTAAAGTAGCGTTACAACCTAGAACTTCAATTTCACGAGCAGTCACTTCCCAACCAAAAGGTACTACTTCAACAGGTAATTTAAACTTACCTAAAGTCTGAACATATTTAGATTCATCAATAATCACAATAAATTGATCCGTAGCATTTGCGACAATTTTCTCACGTAAAAGTGCACCACCCCCACCTTTAATCAGTTGGAAGTTCTCATCAACCTCGTCCGCCCCATCAATCACTAAATCTAAATGATTCACTTCAGAAAAATCAGTAAGCGGAATATTATTAGAACGCGCCCATTCAGCAGTCTTTTCAGAAGTAGGAATACCTTTAATATTTAACCCTTCTTTAATACGTTCACCTAAACTCTGAATAGCATAATACATAGTCGACCCCGTACCTAGACCAACCACCATACCATCTTTAATATAATTAATCGCTTCATATGCAACACGTTTTTTAAGATCATCTTGATTCACACCGAACACCTCATTTTAATAAAATGCTATATGAAATTTAGTTTAACATATCGCTAATCTATGTCTTGGTGGAACACTTCGATTAACGGCTGAGTTAATCTACAACTTACAAACCAACTTTTCCATCCACCAGATATATTTACATTTATGACTGTTTGTTGTATCATCGAGGTGTATTATTACACCTAGTCATAGCGTTTGACACATTTTTAGGAGTGATAATCACAAACATTTGTGGAAGGATGTCCTAGTTTAATAACTTGTCCAAAGATTTATGTATTTGAACATTGATTAAGCAGTTATAGCTGAGAGATACTCAAAAGTTAAGGAGTGATTTATTATGCGTAAAGCAGGAAAATTACTTGCATCAACTGTCATTGTATCAACACTTGTCGTAGGTTCTTCAGCAGCATATATGACAACGAGTAATTCAGAAGCTCAAGCAGCAGAACAAGTTCAAAAATGGGGTCAAGGTGTAGGTGGATCTAGTGGTACAAATACACAAAGTACTTCAGAAACAAACGCACAAATTCCTTGGTATAAATACGAAGGTTATACAACATACGATCCTTACTTTACACTAGATTATAATTTCGTACGTGCATCTAAATATGACAATGTTACCATCGATGGTTATAAAGTAGATCCAAAAGCTTATAAAGATTATGCCTATTCTAAAAAAGTTTATGATACGACTGTAGATTTTAATGATAAAAACGAAGTCATTCAAATAAGTTTTAAAACTAAACCAAATACAGTAACAAAAGAAGCTTTCAAAAAAGCTCATGCCTCTAACGATATGGGAGAAGAAGGTCCAGATAGTGGCAATGGCACAATGATTCCTTATAATACAAACGATGCTTCATATAAAGCGTTCTTTGATGAAAATGGTTATTTGACTAAAATTATATATGGTCAATAACTTGATAATAAAATAGTAACAAAAAAGGACTGAGACAAATGATTTGTCTCAGTCCTTTTTCATTTTTATTTAGTATTTGAAGCTTTTTCATCTGTTCTAGGTAATGGATAAAATCCAGCGTTAAACTGTTTCCATAATGGTTCTGGCAATTCATGTTTGTCAGTTCTTTCTGGATCAAATACTGAAACGATTTCATCTTCTTTACCTTGTTCTATTTTTGAAACGAATTGATGATCAAGTAATAATTCTCTACCTATTGCGATTAAAGGCGACCCTGTTTCATAAGCTGCTAATGCATCATCTGCAGTAAAGATTGATCCTATACCAATTAATGGAACACGACCATTGATCCAATCTAATAATAATTTCACACGTTGTTCACCTTTGTACTGTCCTTCTCTTGTTGTAGAATGGATATCCATTAATGAAACATGTAAATAATCAATAGGTTGTTCTGAAAGTGTCTTAACTAGCTCTTCAGTTAACTCCATAGAAATTCCTGGAGATTCAACTTCTTCAGGAGAGAAACGATATCCTACAATAAAGTCTGGTGTTGCATGTTCACGCACTACTTTAGTAACCGCTTCAACGATAGCTAAAGGATATTTTAAATGGTCTCCCCACTCATCTTCTCTACGGTTGTAATAAGGTGAGAAGAATTGGTGAATTAAGTAATGATTAGCACCATGAATTTCAACACCATCAAAGCCTGCATCAATTGCAATTTTAGTTGCATTAGCAAATGATTCAATAGAATGTTCTATTTCTTCAACAGTTAATTCACGAGCTGTATGTTTTTCTTTTTGTCCAAAGCCTTGTACTGCAACTTCACTTGGAGCAGCCGCTTCACCAGTTGGCGTTAAACCAGGTAGAGACATTGCACCACCATGATGAATTTGAATTAAAGCTTTCGCACCATTTTTCTTCATCACTTCAGCTTGCTTAGTTAATCCTGGAAGATCTTCCTCTTTAGAAACTGAAGGTTGTCCAGGAAAAGCTTGTCCCAAAGGCTCAACATAACTAGCAGCAGTAAGAGAAATCCCTACATCTTTAGAACGTTTTTCTATATATGGAATTTCAATATCTGAGATAGTACCATCTTCATTTGAAGAAACATGAGTTAAAGGTGCTAAGACAAATCTATTTTTAACTTCTACACCATTAGGTAATTTTAAAGACTTAAATAAAGGTTCATATTTTTCATTCATTTTAGTAAATCCTCCTTATGAAATAACACTATACCACCATAAGAAATCAACACGCTACTTTAATGCTTATAAAAATAGTAAGAAATATATCGAAGACAGATTAGTTAAGTATTGATCGGGATTAATTAGGGAGATATCTTCGATTATCGACTGAGTTAATCTACAACTTAACCAATCTCTTCGATTAACTGCCAAATTAATCTACGTCTCATGCTCATCTTTATTAATTTCTAATATTTGGTTTTTTAACGAAAGCCTTCTGAAAATTTTGTAATATCTAAATATCATTTAACAAAAATTTCATATAAACATGTATTTAGATTATCTATACATTAATTTTTGGACGATTTCGTTCACTAAAATAAATGATTTGTATAACATTTTACTCTATATGACATAAATCATTCAAACTATTGAACAGTTTGAATACTATTGATATGATTGTACCCAACAAGTAAGCGCTTACTTTTAATGGTGAAAGGGGAAATACTATGAAACTAACTGAACTTATTGATAAAGATACTTTTGTTTTTGATGAATCAATCACTACAAAAAATGAACTATTTAATTCACTAACTGAAGTTTTGAATGAAAAAGGTTATTTAAAGAATGAGAAAAAATTTCTAAAAGATTTATACAAACGGGAAGAAATTGTTTCAACGGGAATTGAAGATGGATTTGGCATACCACATACAAAGTCAAAATATATAAATAAACCAATAATTACTTTCGCAAAAACTTCTAGGTTATCTGATTATATTGCTTTAGATGACACAAAAATATATATAGTTTTTCTTATTGCGTTACCAAGAAACACTCATGAATCACATTTAGATTTACTAAGTGAATTAGCTAAATTACTAATGGATTCAGAATTTCGCCAATATATTAAAAATGCTGAACAAGCAGATGAAATTACAACAATTTTATCTGTATAGGAGGAATATTATGAATATAGTAGGTATTACAGCTTGTCCTACAGGAATTGCACATACTTATATGGCAGCAGAAAAATTAGAAGTTACAGCAAAAACACTTGGTCACAATATAAAAGTTGAAACTCAGGGGTCAAAAATCGAGAATATTTTGACCCAAGAAGAAATAAATAATGCCGATTTAATCTTACTCGCTATTGATAAAGAAATTGACTTAAATAGATTCGGTGGTAAAAAAGTTAAAAAAATTTCAACTGCACAAGCTATTAAGAATCCTGAAAATGTAATAAATGATGGTTTGAATGATATTGAAACCATATACATTGAAGATAATAATGAAAAGAACGGATCTACAAACAAAACTGGCATTTATAATCATTTTATGAACGGTGTAAATTATATGCTCCCCTTTGTAATAGCAGGCGGGATTTTAATAGCTATTAGTTTCGCCTTTGGGATCAATGCATCTGATCCTAATTCAGAATCATATAATAAATTAGCAGCTGCGCTTTCTAAAATTGGTGGTGACACCGCTTTTCAATTAATGGTGCCAGCCTTATCCGCTGGTATTGCATCTTCAATTGCGGGGCGAGCCGGATTTGCTCCTGGGTTAGTGGCAGGTACTCTAGCAACCGTGGATGGTTCAGGATTTTTGGGAGGAATGATCAGTGGGCTCATCGCTGGTTATGTAACTGATGCTTTGGCTAATAAAGTTAAAATACCAAAATCTATTTCAGCACTTTATCAACTCATTATTGTACCTTTAGTTTCTATTTTAATAGTTGGGCTTTCTATGATATTCCTTATTAATACCCCTATTGCATGGTTACTTGATACTTTAACACATTGGTTAAATAGCTTAGGTCAATCTTCTGGAATTTTATTCGGATTATTGATTGGAGCAATGATGGCTGCTGATATGGGTGGACCAATCAATAAATCTATTTCAACATTTTCTATCGGATTGATGTCAGCTGGTGTTACTGCCCCTATTGCAGCATGTATGGTAGCAGGTATGACACCCCCTCTAGGTTTAGCATTAGCAACTCTAATATTTAAAAACAAGTTCACTCTAGAGGAAAGAACTTCAGGAAAATCTTGTTGGGTGTTAGGCGCCTCATATATTACTGAAGGTGCTATACCATTTGCCGTTGCTGATCCTCTACGGGTTATACCAAGTTTAATATTAGGTTCTGCTACTGCTGCTGCAATATCCATGGGAGCAAGTGTAACATCTTTAGCTCCACACGGCGGAATTTGGATAATGTTTATACCTAATGTTATTAATCATTTATTCATTTATTTAATTGCAATTATAAGTGGAACGCTTGTCACTGCATTATCTGTAGGATTATTAAAGAAAAAGATTTCAGAAGAACAAATTAATAAGATTTAATTAATTTAATATAAATAAGGTGGAGATTTAATGTTATATAATATGAAAGACTTACTAAAAGTAGCAAATGATAATCAATTCGCAGTTCCAGCTTTTAACATATGTAGCTTTGACATGCTTAAATCCATTATGGAAAAAGCAGAATATCTTGATGCCCCTGTTATTCTAGAAATACATCCTGATGAAATTGAATATCTTGGAAACCACTTTGTTTCTGTAGTTAGAGCATATGCTTTAAATAGTAAAGTTCCTGTTGTAATTCACTTGGATCATGGTGGCACATTATATGATGTTACAAGAGCAATTAGAAATGGTTATACATCTGTGATGATAGATGCTTCAACAAAATCATTTGAAGATAATATAGCTATTACTAAAAAAGTTGTAGAAATGGCACATAATGTTGGCGTTTCAGTAGAAGCAGAATTAGGTACCATTGGTAATAATGGTTCTAGTGAGGGTGGAGCGGATGAGATAATATATACAGATCCTGACCAAGCTGAATACTTTGTTAATGAAACTAATATTGACACTTTAGCTGTAGCAATAGGAACATCTCATGGTTTGTATCCAAAAGGTAAACAACCCAAATTAAATATTGAATTACTAAAAGAAATTAATTCCAGATTATCCATACCAATAGTATTGCATGGTGGTTCAGGAAACCCTGACGAAGAAGTTCGTGAATCTGTACAACATGGAGTAGGAAAAGTTAATTTAAGTTCTGATTTGAAAAGCGTATTCTTTGAAGGGATTAGAAAGACTTTAATTGAAAATAAAAATATGTATGAACCCAACGAAATCTATCCAATTGCAAATGCAAGATTAAAAGAAGTAGTTGATTATAAAATGAATTTATTGAATACTGTAGGAAAAGCAAAGTTATATAATTAATAATTTATAAAGGCGGTCTATTTTATGCTTAAAATTATTGAAGAACGACAACAAATTATAATTAACCATCTAAAAATAGTTCAATTTGCAAGAACTCAAGATTTAATTGACTTAGTAAAGTATAGCGAAGCAACAGTCAAAAGAGATTTAATAGAATTAGAAAAAAAAGGTCTAGTCAGAAGAACTCGTGGTGGTGCTATGATTATAGACAATCAAAAAATAGATTTGCCCTATTTAATGAAAATTATTAATTTTAATGAGCAAGATAACAAACATAAACTTGCTGAAAAAGCAAAAACACTAATCACTGATGATATGGTCATTTTTTTAGATTCCAGTACTACTACGTTACACCTTATTAAAATGTTATCTAAATTTGAAGGCTTACAAATTATAACTAATGGCGTTCTCACAGCATCACTTTTATCAGAATTCACAGAAGCTCAAATTAATATTTTAGGAGGAACAGTAGTTAAAAAGAGAAATACCATTAATGGATCTAAAGCTTTTAATGATGCTCTGACATACAATGCAGACATATCTTTTGTTTCATGCAGAGGATTTGATTTAGAGAAAGGTACAACAGAAACTACTGAGGGGGAAGCATTAATAAAACAGGCATTTAGAAGAAATTCTAAGCACTTAGTTTTACTTGTCACAGAAGATAAATATCACAATCAGTACCTTCATAAAAGTTTAGCATTAAATGAAATAGATACTGTAATTACTGACTATAATTTATCGCATAATGATATTGACATATTAAAAAGAAATAACATTACATGTGTATATTAACATCAAAAAAACGAGAACTTCGAGGTTTTAACCGGAGTTCTCGTTATATAATTATCAGCATTTTAAGTACTATTTACATCCTGTGATTTGTATTAATAAAATAAAACACCTAATATTATCCCTATCAAAACAATAGACCATGACGGCAGTTTAAAATACATCAGTAATATAAATAATGAGCTGGCTAGTACAAAATCTAAATCTGATTTAATTGTTGAAGTCCAAATTGGATTATACAAAGCAGCGATAAGAATACCGACTACGCCTGCGCTTATTCCTTTTAAAAATCCTTCAGCGTAAGTGTTAGATTTAATAGCATCCCAAAATGGTAAGATTCCAAATAACAAAAGAAACGCTGGTAGGAAAATAGCAATAGTAGCCAAAAGTCCTCCTCCAAAGCCTGCTATAGTCATACCAATATATGAAGCAAACGTAAATAATGGACCAGGAACAGCTTGAGCGGCTGCATAACCTGTTATGAAGTTATCGGGTGATATTAATCCTTGTGGTACAAACTCATTTTTCAATAAAGGCAAGACAACATGTCCACCTCCAAAAACTAAAGAACCTGATCTATAAAAACTATCAAACATTTTTAACCATAGATTATTTGTCACAGAACTAACTATCGGTAATACAGTTAATAGTAAAAAGAATAATGATAATGAAATAAAACCTAATTTTTTTGGTAACTTAAATGATTTCCTTTTTATTTTAATTCTATCTGTTGAAGTTTGTTTTAGAAATATGAGACCATATACACCAGTTATTAATAGCGCAATAACTTGTATATAAAGATTATCTATTAATAATGATAATATAAGAACAAATAATGCTAATATAATAGTAGTTTTAGTATTTGTTAATTTTTTACCCATTCCTATAATAGCTTGGGCGACAATAGCAACAGCTACAAGTTTTAAACCTTGCAACCAAGTAAAACTTGCATCACTATTAGTAAATAGTGTTGAAAATATCATCAGTATAATTACAGAAGGAAGTGTAAAACCGATAAATGAGATAATACCTCCCCCGATGCCTCCTCTTATAGTTCCTATACCAATACCTACTTGGCTACTTGCAGGGCCAGGTAAAAACTGACATAGTGCTACCAAATCGGAGTACTCCTTTTCATCAAGCCACTTTCTTTTCTTAACATACTCATCATAAAAATAACCTAAATGAGCAGTTGGCCCCCCGAATGATAATAAACCCAGTTTTAATGCAACAAAAAATATATTTATATAATTATACATAAAGAGCTCCTTATATATCGCTGATTAATTTTTTATTCAACTATTGAATTCTTTAATTTTTTTGCCAATTTCATCTCTAACACGTTGGAATTCTGACCATTCTTTACCTGCTGGATCATCAAATCCCCAGTGTTCTTTTTTTACGTTTGGTGGTAGTATAGGACAATTATTGTCTGCATCACTACATAAGGTTACGACCAAATCTGATTGTTTTAAGATATCATTATCAATCAAGTCTGATGTATGATTTGAGATATCAATACTTACTTCTTTCATAGCTTCTACTGCTTTAGGGTTAACACCATGTGTCTCAATACCAGCAGAATAGACATTCCAATCTTCTCCTAATATTTCCTTTCCCCAACCTTCAGCCATTTGGCTACGACATGAGTTTCCAGTACATATAAAATAAATTGTCTTCTTATCCATAAATAAACCCTCTTTTCTTAAAATATGATTAGTGTAAGGTATAAACCTAAAAGTGTTACAAATAGTACTGGAATAGTAATAATGATTCCAGTTTTAAAGTATGTCCACCAAGAAATCTTTACTCCTTTTTGTGTTAACACATGGAGCCACAATAATGTTGCTAAAGAACCAATTGGCGTAATTTTAGGCCCTAAATCAGAACCGATTACATTCGCATATACCATTCCCTCTTTAATAGTACCTACTACATTAGATTGTCCAATAGCAATAGCGTCTATTAAAACAGTTGGCATGTTGTTCATAATAGAGGATAGGAATGCTGCTATAAAGCCCATACCCATGATACTGCTAAATAATCCATGACTTGAAATATTAGATAATACATCAGCTAAAATTGTTGTGATACCTACGTTTTTTAAACCAAATACAACTAAATACATACCAATAGAAAATAGAACGATGTTCCATGGTGCACCTTTAATCACTTGTTTTGTATGAACTGCTTTAGATTTACGAGCTAACATCACAAAGATAAAAGCAATAATACCAGCAATGATTGATACAGGAATTTGAATAAACTCACTTATAAGATAACCCACGAGTAATATTGCTAATACAACCCATGAAACTTTAAATAATTTCGGATCTTTAATTGCATCTTTTGGAGCTGTAAGATTTTCTGTATCGAATGTTTTCGGTATAGATTTTCTGAAATATAACCATAAAATAAGAATACTAGCAATCAGAGAGAATATATTAGGAATAATCATTCGACTAAAATACTCAATAAACCCAATATTAAAGTAATCTGCAGAAACAATATTAACTAAATTACTAACGATTAAAGGAAGTGATGTGGTATCAGCAATAAAACCACTGGCAATAATAAAAGGAAAAATCACTTTTTTATTAAATCCTAGATTCCTTACCATCGCTAATACAATGGGCGTTAAGATTAAAGCAGCACCATCATTTGCAAAAAATGCTGCTACAACTGCCCCTAAAAGCATGATAAAAACAAACATTTTTAATCCGTTACCGTTTGAAGCCTTGACCATATGTATCGCAGACCATTCAAAAAATCCAATTTCATCTAATATTAATGAAATAAGAATAACAGCTACAAATGTTAGGGTAGCATTCCAAACAATACCAGTTACTTCTAATACATCGGAAAAACTTACGACCCCTGTAATGATAGCAACGACAGCTCCAATTAATGCTGTAATACCAATATCCAAGCCTTTAGGTTGCCATATCACAAAAATTAAAGTTAAAAGAAAAATTACAATTGCTAAAATTGTCATCAACATTCACCTGATTTCATATTTTTACACACACAACGTTGATTAGATTTATTAATGACTTTTAAATTTTGATTAATATCATCTAAAATTGCGTGATTAAGTTGATACATGTGTTTATTACCATTTTTTCGTGTAGTAACTAAATCATTATCTACTAATGACTTCATGTGATGACTGAGCGTAGGTTGTGAGAATTGAAAGTGTTCTAGCAAGTCACAAGCACATAACTCACCGCAAGATAGTAAATCTAGTATTTCCAATCTACTCGGATCTGATAAAATTTTGAATATTGATGATAGTTCTTTATAAGACATAAAAATACCTCCTAGATATTAAATAGACTATCATCTATATAGCTTTATGTCTATATAGTTTCCACCTATTTCTAGTATTAAATTAGGATACGTTGTAAATAACTAGTTTTGTTACCTTGCAAAAATTAAAATAATTATTTATAGTTAATACATCAAGAAAAGTTGATATATTGTTTTAGTATTTATAAAGGAGTCCAATTTTATGAGAGTAAATCACGCAAGTACACTGTCAGTTGATTATTTTGTTAGTTATTTAAATT
This sequence comes from Mammaliicoccus sp. G-M28, assembly GCF_022386595.1. NCBI lineage: Bacteria > Bacillati > Bacillota > Bacilli > Caryophanales > Staphylococcaceae > Mammaliicoccus > Mammaliicoccus sp. G-M28. The sequence goes on along the minus strand of NZ_JAJNIF010000005.1, from coordinate 83,156 downwards.
TAATTATGATATCAAGGAAAGTTTCTCTAAAAAAAGCTATATTATATATGAAGAAAGAGTTTTTTAAAGGTGAAACGAATATATATGGTGAAATGACAGAAACTCATTTTAACCAAGCAATAAAAGAGCTTAAACAGAAATAGAGACATTTAAATATCAAAGAGGTGATTATTCAATGGAAGTAATTAAATCCAGTCCTAATAGAACTGAGGAAGAACAATTAGATTTTTATGAACAGATGTTTAATGCACTTGCTGATAAAATTAGACTTAAAATTTTGCATTCAATACGTCAAAGCGATACAAAATCTTTGTGTGTATGTGATTTGGAGAAAGTATTAGAACTAAAGCAATCAAAACTTTCTTATCATCTAAAAAAATTAGTAGCTGTAAATATTCTTATTGCTGAAAAACATGGTACATGGAACTATTATAAAATTAATGAGCAACAAATACAGGTAGTTTTGAATGAAGATACTTGTTGTAAGATATTATAAGTATCTTCTTTTAATATAAAGTTAATCAACTTTTTTTGATTAATATATCAAAAAAAGTTGATTAAACAAATTCGGAGGCATTATCCTAATGGTAGATTCAATTATAGATTTCATAAAAACATTTTTAATGTTGTTTTTTGAATTATTAATATTATTCATAATCGTGAGCTTTATTGTAAGTCTAATTCAACAAGTTGTTTCAGAAGATAAAATTAAAAGATTTTTGAGCAAACCTAACCAAGCGATTAATTATATATTTGGAATGGTATTTGGTGCTATTACACCATTTTGTTCCTGTTCCACAATACCCATACTCGCAGGTCTATTAAATTCTAAAATTCCTTTTGGACCGGCAATGAGTTTCTTGATTGCTTCACCATTAATGAATCCTTTAATGTTGTTTATGTTATGGGCTTTATTAGGTTGGAAAGTTGCTGTTGTTTATTTTGTAGTACTAGCAATTTTTAGTATTTTAACAGGTCTAATATTTTCAAAAATGAATTTAGCTGAAAGTTATAAAGGAGTTAATGTTAAAGGAGACGGATTTTTTGCTAACAAAACAGGGTCTCGTTTTAAACAAGCATTAAACGATGCGTGGGCATTTTTATACCCAATGCTACCTTATCTATTCATTGGTGTGTTTATTGGTGCATTTATATATGGGTTCGTACCTGCAACATTTATAACTAAATATGCAAGTGGCGATGGTATTATCTCTGTATTCATTGCTTCTGTTATTGGTATTCCTATGTATATCAGACCTGAAAAAATGTTGCCTATAGCTGAAGCATTAGTATCAAAAGGTATGTCGCTAGGAACAGTTGTTGCATTGATAATTGGTGGTGCTGGGGCAAGTATTCCAGAAGTTGTATTGCTATCTAAGTTATTTAAGAAAAAATTTGTTGTATCATTTGTTATCGCAATTTTTGTTGTAGCTATTGCTACAGGATTAATTGTAAATATGATTGTTTAAATTTAAGAAGGATAAATAGTGAATCAAGTAGCGTCAGTAATCAATATATAAGGAGGTGTTAAAATGGAAAAAAACGCATTTAAAAAAGCTATTTCTAAATTAAAGCCTAAAAAGCAATCTTGTTGTTCCGTAGAGATTGAAGAAAATAAAGAGAGCACAGACGACCACAAAAATAAAGATCAACAGAATAATAAAGAATGACTTTCCTTGATAAATGAGAAAGAGCAGTATAATTATTATGTTTTTTTATATTTCTCAAAATTCTATCAATAAATTGTAAAAAAACTAAAAACGCCTACTAATGCGAGAAAAGAATTCTATGAATTACTTAAACAGGTTAATGATAGTCATGAGCCCGTTTTTATAAGTGGCTCTAAAAGCGAGAATAATGCAGTCATTATAGGACAAAAAGATTGGAATAGCATTCAAGAAACATTGTTTCTTGAATCAACAGGAACTATGGATAAAGTTAGAGAACGTGAAAAAGATAGTAGTGGCTATTCTGATATTGATGCCTTGGATTGGGATAATATCTAATGAGTAATTACAGTGTTTTTATTAAAAACTCAGCAAAATCAGACTTAAAGAAAATCAAACAATCACAACTTAAAACCCCGTTTTTAAAGATTGTAGAAACGTTAAAGGAAGATCCCTATTTTCCAAATCAGTCTTTTGAAAAGTTACAGCCCAAACATTTGGAACGTTATTCTAGAAGAATTAATCACCAACACAGGGTAGTTTATACAGTTAATGAAGATAGTAAAGAAGTCTTTATCACCTCAGCATGGTCTTATTACGAGTAAGTCAAAATACTCTCATCATAAGTTAAATATTAAGATTTTCTTCCTTACACTTTTATTACTTTATTCTTCTTTATTATCTTCTACTTTAGATTCTATGAGTTGAGTATATAGTTTTCTAACACCATCTTCATTTTTTTGAGAATTTTTTACTACACAATGAATATTGTAAGTGTTCTTTTCGATTTCCAATCACACTTAGCTTATTCAAATCTTTTATTTTCCCTCTTCTTTTTAATAATTCTTTTTGAAAGCCTAATACTTTTTTTGCTCTGTGTTATTTAAATCAACCATTTCAACAATATGTTACACATTAGTCACTATCTTTTCATATATAGTGAGTTGTTTCTTACTAAACTCTTCGATTAACTACCAAGTTAATCTACAACTTACAACATCTCTTCGATTAACTACCGAGTTAATCTACAACTTACACCATCTCTTAGATTAATTACCGAATTAATCTACAACTTTACCCATCTCTTCGATTAACTACCAAGTTAATCTACAACTTACACCATCTCTTCGATTAACTACCAAGTTAATCTACAACTTACAACATCTCTTCGATTAACTGCCAAGTTAATCTACAACTTACACCATCTCTTCGATTAACTGCCGAGTTAATCTACAACTTACAACATCTCTTCGATTAACTGCCAAGTTAATCTACAACTTACACCATCTCTTAGATTAACTATCGAGTTAATCTACAACTTTACCAATCTCTTCGATTAACTACCGAATTAATCTACAACTTACACTATCTCTTCGATTAATTACCGAGTTAATCTACAACTTAACCAATTTCTTCGATTAACTACCGAATTAATCGAAGACTTACCTCATCTTTTCAAAAATCGACTTAATATAAGCAGACTATATCTCATCTTTCCGATTATCTCCACATAAAAAAGCACTTCGTCATCTAGACGGAGTGCTCTCTAATCCTACTTACTTCTCTTCTACTACTTTTTTGTTAGATCGTTTTTGTAATAACACGCCTAATACGCCAATTATGATTATGATTGCGATTACGCCTGCTAGTCCTAAGAATTTTGCTATATATCCTACTACGATTCCTACTGCTAAGAAGTCAGTGTCTGAGAATGTAGTTGATGCTGCTCCTAAATCTCCCATAAATGGTAGGAGTAATAATGGTAAGAATGTTACTAATATACCGTTTAACGCTGATCCTGCAATGGCTCCTTTTATTCCGCCTCTTGCATTACCGAATACGCCTGCTGTTGCTCCTAAGAAGAAGTGTGGTACAACGCCTGGTAATATTACGACGCCTCCTATAAGGAACATGATTAACATGCCTATAACTCCAGTGACGAAACTGACGAAAAATCCTATTAACACAGCATTTTGTGCGTAAGGGAATACAATCGGACAGTCTAATGCTGGTTTCGTATTTGGTACGAGTTTTTCTGAAATACCTTTAAATGCTGGTACGATTTCAGCTAAAATTAATCTCACACCTGTCAAAATGATAAATACCCCTGCTGCAAATGTTACACCTTGAATAACTGAGAATACTATAAAGTTAGTACCGTCACTTAATTCTGAATGTACGAAAGTTGGTCCTGCAAATAATGCAGCTATAATATAAAGTACGATCATTGTTAATGAAATACTTATTGTACTTTCTCTCAAGAAACTTAATCCTTTAGGAAACTTAATATCTTCTGTTGATTTTGATTTCCCAGAAAATAATTTACCAATTTCTCCTGCTGCCCAGTAACTTACTGTTCCAAAATGACCTATTGCTACTTGGTCTGATCCAGTGATTTTTTTCATTGTGGATTGTCCAAGTGCTGGTAATACTGCCATAATCAGTCCTAAAATAATTGACCCCATTATAACTGTCATTGTCCCTGTAATATTACCTACAGTTAACAGTATTGCTAGAAAAGCTGCCATATAAAATGTGTGATGACCTGTTAAGAAAATATATTTTAAGTTTGTAAATCTTGCGATAAATATATTAACTAACATCCCGAACATCATAATTAAAGCTGCTGTTGTTCCGTAATCTTTTAAAGCAATGGATATAATGGCTTCGTTATTTGGAACGACACCTTGTACACCAAATGCTTCTTGAAACATCTTCCCGAACGGTTCTAATGAATTTGTAACAACACCTGCTCCAGCACTTAATACAAGAAAGCCTAGAATTGTTTTAATTGTACCTGATGTAATATCAGCTGCTGATTTTTTCTGTACAATTAAACCAATCAATGCGATAAGTGCTACAAGTATAGCAGGTTGACTAAAAACATCTACAAAAAATCCTAATATTGAATTCATGATGCAGTCTCCCCTTTGTTTATAAAATGTTCAGTGCTTTTAATTTTTCTTCTAGTTTATTTTGTAATTCTTCTTTATCTAAAATGTTATCTAGCACAACAACTTCACCTAATCTTTGTGCATTTTCTTCTAAATCTCTACCACAGATAAAGACATCAGCCATATCAGGACTTGCTGACATTATGTCACTATGTTCAACTTTAACATCATCTGGAGCTTGTAAATTTTTCAGTGCTTCCTGTGCATTCATTTCAACCATGAAACTACTTCCTAAACCGTGTCCACAAACTACTAAAATTTTCATATTAATCATTCTCCTTAAATATATTTATAATTTCTGATTTATTTTTTGCTAAAACAAGTGATTGAACTGTTTCTTTATCACTTAAAATTGTTGCTAGTTTTTTTAAAATTTCGAGATGCGCTTCGTTATCGATGGCACTTAATACAAATACTAATGACGCAAAATGACTATTGTCCGAAAAGTTAATGTGTTCATCTAGTTTAAGTAAACTTAATCCTACTTTATTCACATTCTCGTTAGGTCTTGCATGTGCAATCGCAATTTCAGGTGCAATTACAATGTAAGGTCCCATATCATGAACACTCTTAATCATTGAATCGACATAATCCTTATTAAAATAATCTTCCTGTAATAATGGTGCTGCAGCTATTTGGATACTTTCTTCCCAGTTAGCAACTTTATCTTTCAATTGTATATGTTCTTCTTTTATAATTTGGGTCAAATTTAGACACCCTCCTCATTTTGGCTCACCGTTTTGATGAGTTGTAATATTCTTTCTTTGTTACCTTTAATCATTTCATTTCTATTTTCTTCATTCATAATGATTTGGCTTAACTGACCAAGTGCGTTCAAATGTATTTGAGATTGACTAGTAGCGAGTATAACCACGACTTTTACAGGATCAAATCGTTCATGTCCAAAGTCGATTCCATCTTCAAAATGAACAATGGACATACTTACAGGAACATTTACATTCTCAAAATTTGAATGCAATAATGCGATATTTGGTCCAATCACCATATAAGGCCCAAATTTATCTAGGTGGTCAACAATTTCATCACCATATTGTTTATTTACGTGGTCTGCATCTACTAAAGTTTGTACACTTTTTTTGATTGCTTCATTTCTGCTCGTAGCTTTAATATGTGTTTGAATATGATGTTCAGGTATGACATCTTCTAAGCTAGGTCCAACCATTTTGAAACTAGAAATATATCTTTCTCTATAATCATTAATCATGTGATTGATTTTATTTCTATCTTCTTTATTTAAAAATGGTGAAACTTCGATAGTCGGTACTGAAAAGCCATCAACCGGTACAGTTGAAAGGATATAGTCTACTCCATGTGATTTTAGAAAACTTTCCGAAATATCATAAATTGAAAAAGCATCTAAGATTTCTAATTCTGGATAAATATTCTTAATACGACTTTTCAACAATTGTGAAGTCCCAACACCAGAACCACATAACAAGATGACTTTAATTTGAGTTGTTTCTTCGCTAGATAATCGTTCTATTGAAGAAGCAAAATGCAGTGCTAAATATGCAATTTCATCTTCATTAAACGTAACTTGATATCCTTCTTCTAATATCCAAACTTGTTTTTTAATCGCTTGTACTAAATCTTGATACTCTTTTAAGATTTCATTTTTCAATGGATTTGAATGTTCCATATTAAAAGTCATTCTATGGATGGCGGGTTGTAAATGTGTAACAAGACCCGTCAGCAATTTATGATCGTGAATGAGCGGAATACCTATTTGAGCACTGACTTTTTGAATGAACAAACTAGATAAATGAGATAAATTTTGTTGTGTTTCTTCTTGATGAAATTTATTTACCCTAGCACCTAATAAATGTAATGTAATAAATGCAGCTTCACTTTTAGGAAACTCAATATCAAATAATTTTTCTAACTCGGTGGTAATTTGAATTGCAATGTTAAACGCGTCCGTATTACTTAACCTCTCATACTCTTCATCAGGAATTTCAAAAACAAATTTCTTTTTCGCGCGATGAATTGCAATAATAATGTGATAAATCAATCCATCAATACCAACTTGAACTAATTGAAAATCTTGTTCACTTATTGTTGTAATGACAGCACGTCTTATTTTTTCAAGTTCATCTTTAGAAAAAATTTCAATTCCAATTTGAGCAGTAGATTTACGGAAATACTCATTCACCACGTTGGCATAAGCTTCTCTTAAATTCTTTTCATTACCTTCAATAACAAATCCTTTATTCTTTTTATATTCCAGAATAAGAGCATATTCTTCTAACCAAAGCTGTACAGACTTCAAATCATCTACAACCGTTCGGCGTGATACATTAAGAAGATCAGCTAAACTTTGAGAACTAATCGGACTTGAAGATTCAAATAAACTTAAGATAATCTGTTCTTTTCTTTCATTTTTAGAATAATGAATGTCCAATTCGACATTAGAATTTTCATTATAATTTTCTTTTTGTGATAATTTGACGCCCAAACTTTTATTTCTATCAACATCAACATTCAAATCATTTTTAAACGATTCAATAAACTCCAAATCATATTGAATCGTCCGTTCAGTAACTTGAAATAAAGATGCCAATTCAGAGATCATTACGAAGTCCTTCTCAGCTGATAAATATGACAATATATTTCTTTGACGTTTGCTAAGCAATCAAATAACCTCCTTGTTTATATTGTAAGCGTTTGCTTAAAGTTATAGATGTGTAATCTACTTCGTTTTATAATCCGAAACATTTCACATCAATGCAAATAATAAGAACTTTTAGAGTTGGGAGTGGACTTAATCTATGTCTCCAACATCAAAAAAGCTGAGACAAGTAATTTGTCTCAGCTTCTAATCTCAATATTCTATATTATAGGTTCTTACCGTTTGTTGCGATGACCTCTTTATACCAATCGTAAGAGTCTTTTTTAGATCGGGCTTCTGTACCGTTTCCGTCATCGTCTTTATCTACATATATAAATCCGTATCTCTTACTCATTTCACTTGTTGACATAGATACTAAATCGATTGGTCCCCATGCTAAGTAACCCATCACATCTACACCATCTATTACAGCTTTTTTAATTTCTTGAATGTGTTTTTCTAAGTAATCGATTCTATATGAATCATGTATACTTCCATCCGCTTCTACTATATCTTTCGCCCCTAAACCATTTTCTACTATAAATAATGGCTTATGGTATCTATCCCAGAATTCATTCAATACGATACGAATTCCAATAGGATCGATTTGCCATCCCCAATCTGATGCTTCTAAATATGGGTTTTTCAGACTGTTCATCAAGTTACCTTCTGTTACTTCCCCGTCTTCACTATTTGCAGAAAGCAATGACATATAATAGCTAAATGAAATGTAATCTACTGTATAGGCTTTTAATATTTCTAAATCTTTATCTTCAATTTGTAACTCAATATTGTTCTCTTTTAAAAATTGTTTGTAATAGTTTGGATATTCTCCTAATGCATGAACATCTGTATATAAGAGATTCATTTGATCATCTTGCATTGCTTTTAATACATCTTCTGGATTACAAGTGTATGGATAGTGTTTCATACGTGCTAACATACATCCAATTTGACCATCTCCATCAATTTCTCTTAATGCCTTTGTCACTAAACTTGAAGCTAAAAGTTGATGATGCAATGCTTGATATGAGGCTGCTTTTGGATCATCTAATTGATCTGAAATAATGCCACCACCTGTAAACGGTGAAATATTTATAATGTTGATTTCATTAAATGTCATCCAATATTTTACTAATCCTTTATAGCGTTTAAAGACTGTTTTAGCATAATGTTCAAAATGCTCAACGACTGCTCGATCTACCCAACCATTATATTTTTCAGTTAATCCAAAAGGTGTTTCGTAATGACTCAATGTTACGACTGGTTCAATGTTATAAGACTTCAATGTTTTAAAGACATTCTCATAAAATTTCAACCCTGCTTCATTTGGTTCATGCTCATATCCTTTAGGAAAAATTCTAGACCAATGAATTGATAATCTAAATGCTTTAAATCCCATTTCAGCTAATAGTTTAATGTCTTCTTCATAATGATGATAAAAATCGATACCTTCTCTTTTTGGAAATCTACCATTATGTTCACCACTCAACACTTTTTGTATATGTTCAGTCGTTACTTCCATATGATTGTCTTTCGTTCTTTGATCTTTCGGAATATATTCTACAAAGTCTGCACTTGATAAACCTTTGCCATCTTCATCAAATGCACCTTCAATTTGGTTAGCTGCAGTAGCGCCACCCCATAAAAATCCATCTTTAAATCCAGTATTTGTATGCATATATAGTGCTCCTTTGATAATTTGTATTAATAACTTAAATCTTCACCATTTGTTTGAATCACTTTTTGATACCAATAAAATGAATCTTTAGGCGTGCGGTCTAAAGTACCATTACCTCGATTATCTCTATCTACATAAATGAAGCCATAACGCTTTTTCATTTCTCCGCTTCCAGCTGAAACTAAATCAATACATCCCCAAGATGTATAACCTAATAATTCAACACCATCTTTAACTGCTTCAATCATTTGATCTAAATGTTCACTTAAATATTTAATACGATATTCATCATGTATTTTTCCATCATCAGTAACTTCATCTTTAGCGCCAAGTCCATTTTCAACAATGAATAGAGGCTTTTGATAACGATCATAAATTTCATTCATTGTGACACGTAAGCCGACTGGGTCAATTTGCCATCCCCAATCTGACGCTTCTAAGTAAGGATTTTTTAGGGATGCAAACGCATTACCTGCACCTTTTTCTTTATTCACTTCATCGTCTCCGCTTTCTAAACGACTTGAGTAGTAAGAGAAAGAAATAAAATCTACAGTATTTTCTTTTAATATTGCTTTATCTCCCGCTTCTTGATGAATTTCTACACCAAGTTCTTCAAACATGCGTTTACTATAGCTTGGATATTCGCCTCTAGATTGCACATCAATAAAGATATATTGTTCTCTATTTTTTTGAAGTGCAGACAACATATCATTAGGATGACATGTGTTTGGATAAACTTCTCCAGCCGCTAACATACAACCGATTTGAAAGTCAGGATTAATTTCTTTACCAACTTTTGTAGCAAGGCTTGAACCTACTAACAAATGATGTGCAGCTTGATATTTGATTTGTTCAGCTTTTTCACTATCTTCAATAATTAAGCCGCCACCGATATAAGGTATGTGTAATATCATATTGATTTCATTATGTGTTAACCAATATTTCACTTTATCTTTATAACGATCAAATACGACACGACTATAATTCACAAAGAAATCAACTGTTTTTCTGTTATACCAGCCACCATATTCTTTCGCTAAATGAAGAGGTGTATCAAAATGATTTAAAGTTACTAAAGGCTCAATATTATAAGCTTCTAAAGTATCAAACACTTTGTCATAAAATGCTAAACCTTGTTCATTCGGTTCAGATTCATCACCTTTCGGGAAAATTCTTGGCCAAGAAATTGACATTCTTAATACTTTATAGCCCATTTCAGCAAATAATTTAATATCTTCTTCATAACGATGATAAAAATCGATTGACTCATGACTTGGGTAATAATCAAATGTTTCTTGCAAACCTTTAGCTGGGTCAAATAATGGTACATGTCTGTCGTCACCAGCTGGTAATACATCTACTAAACTTAATCCTTTGCCATCTTCTTTATAAGCACCTTCAGATTGGTTAGCGGCAATAGCGCCCCCCCATAAAAAACCTTTATTTAAACTCATCATTTAGTCCTCCTTATAAAATTACTGTTAGTATATGTTTCCCTGATTCTATTGTTTCATTTTCTTCAAGCACGATGTCTTTTGCTAAGTTTGTATTGGTTACGACAACTGGAATAACAGTATCAAACCCTTCTTTAGCAATTGCTTCTCTATCAAACTCAATTAATGGTTGTCCTATTTCAACAGTTTCTCCTTGTTTAACTAAAGCTTTAAAATATTTACCTTCTAATTTAACGGTATCAATACCGATATGGATAAGTACTTCTGCACCATGTTCTGATTTTAATCCGATAGCATGTCCTGTAGGGAATAAACTTTCTACAACACCATTAAATGGCGCTACTACAATATCATTATCAGGTTCTATCGCAATACCTTTACCCATTGCTAAAGATGAGAATACAGGATCTTTAATTGTTGCTAAATCTACTAGTTTCCCTGATACTGGTGATTCAACTAATACATCATTTACCATTTCTGTTTGAGAATTTTCTCCTGCATCTTTTCCTTTTTCAATCGCTGCTTCTTTTTTGTCACTATGTGTTAAATAACCAACAATCAAGCCAAGGATAAGTGCCACACCAGTGCTAATTAGTGACATCCAGAATGCTGTATCTAAACCATTTTCACCAATGAATGTTGTATACCCAAAGATACCAAGTCCACCCATGAAATACATCTTTGTACCAGCAACACCTAACATTGCCCCAGCAATACCTGCTACGATACAACTATAAATAAATGGTTTCTTTCTTGGTAATGTAATACCATATATTGCCGGTTCTGTTACACCAAAGAATCCCGAAATAAATGCTGGAATACTTAATGATTTCAATTGTTTATTTTTTGTTCTTAAAAATATACCTATTACAATACCAGTTTGTGCGAATGATGCTGCAAATGTAAGAGGAATAATAATATCAAACCCAGAAGTAGAAATATTATTAATCGCAATTGCAACCAATCCCCAATGTAAGCCGAATATAACAAACACTTGCCAAAATGCACCTATCAGTAAACCTGCCACTAATGGACTGAAGTTATATAATCCTATCGCACCGGCCCCGATTAAGTTAGCTGCCCATGTAGAAATTGGCCCAATAATAATAAATGTTAAAGGTACGATAATTAATAATGTAAAGAATGGTACTAAGAATGTCTTAACGACATCTGGAATTACTTTTTTCAAGAACTTCTCTAATATCGAAGCAAAAAATACTGAAAATACAATCGGTATAACACTTTGTGTATAAGTCATCGAAATAACTGGTATACCTAAAAATGTTAATGCTGTTTCTGATTCAAAGAATGTACCGCTAAATAGCATCGTTGCATTTTCATTTCCTGCTGCCATTGCACCAACAAGTGTCGGATATACTAACGCTGCTCCTAAAGCCATCCCAATAAATTGATTAGAACCAAACTTTTTAGCTGCTGTTATTCCTAAGAATATTGGGAAGAAGTAGAATAACGCATCCCCAATTGCAAACATAATTTGATAAGTACCTGATTCTTCAGAAATCCATCCGAGTGCCATAAACAGTGCAGCAAAACCTTTAATCATACCCGCTGCAGCTAACACGCCTAGTATTGGTTGGAATATTCCTGAAATAAGATCAATAAATCTGTTAAACAGTGAACCTTTATTTGATGTACTTTCACTTGAAGAATCATCACTCATATGTGCTTCTTTTCTTACTGCGTCATATACATCTGGAACATGGTTCCCGATAACAACTTGATATTGTCCGCCCGATTCCATAACTGTTACAATCCCGTCTTTGTTCTTAAGATATTCAGTATCGGCTTTCTCGGTATCTTTCAACTGAAATCTTAATCTTGTAATACAGTGCGTTAAAGAATTAATATTCTCTTCCCCGCCGACTTTCTCAACAATTTCCTTTGCTAGCCCTTCATATTTCATATAAATCCCTCCATTTTCACATAGAAAAACCCAGAATAATACATACGAATCCCAATGTTCGTAATGCATTACTCTGGGTTTTGCCTACTTAAAGTTACAATCCCAAATAGCATATAGCTATTTAAAGTAATTGTTTATTAATTTAAATTTATTATAACGCTTACATTTAATTTGTCAACGCTTTCATTTTGATTTCAATAGTCTCGCTATATGTAATATGAGATAAACCCTCTCGTCATTTGACAATTCATGATTATAATTTATTTTTAATAAGTCACCTATTTTATCAACACAACGGTTAGATTCACTATATTTTTTCTGAAGAGTAGACAATAAAGAAACATCCATCACCTCTTCTAAACTTTCAGAATTAATCAATCTTTGACTGAAAAATTTTAGATGCGTTATAAAACGAGCATAGCTCAACTCTTCTTCTGATATATCTAAATTAAAATGATATCTTACAAGATTCACGATACTTTGCGTGATTTTTGTAATTTCATAAACATTCGAAATAGATTCGTTCATATTGGCATTCACAATATGCATTGCGATAAATCCTGCCTCATCTTTTGGCAACTCCAGTCCAAAATGTTCATCTATCTTATCAACACCATATAACCCGATGTTAAATTCTTGAGGGTATAATCGTTTAATTTCATATAACAAAGGATTATTAATGATCGTACCTTCCTTATGACGCTTTATCGCATAATTAATGTGATCAGTTAATGCGATATAGATGGATTCTGATAAAGGTTCTTTATATAATTTATTAGCCTCAACTATAATATCTTGAGAAATTAACAGTACATCATCATCTAACTCTTTAATTAAAGTGAGCATCCGTTCTTGTTCTGCACTCGTTAGACGAAAAACTTTATCAATCTTATCCTTCTCTAACATTTGGCCATTCTTCTTCCCAAAAGCAATACCAACACCCATAACAATGCGCTCGTCCCCGTTAATCTTTGAAATCACAACATTGTTATTCAATATTTTAGTTATTTTCACGACATCCTTCCTTCCCAAAAAATGTACTGATTTTTCTGTTAATAATCATTATAACAATAATATTAAATTTTTAAATATTTTATATAGTTGTTCATATTCAGTTCATATATTTGTATTAATATTTAATTTGTTAATAAAAACAATTAAAAGGAGAAACAATAATGAAAAGATTATTTTACAGTTCAGCAATTTACACGGCATTAGGATTATTAAGTGGACTATTCTATAGAGAAATGAGCAGAGCTAACGACTTCGAAGGCTACTCTCAATTAAATGTTACGCATACACATATGCTCGTATTAGGTACAATCATGTTTCTAGTATTCTTACTTATAGAGAAAAACTTTAGCCTAACAAGAAATCACAAACTATTTAACTGGTTCTTCATCACGTATCACGTAGGTCTACTATTAACAGTTGCTATGCAAATGACAAACGGAATTATGACAATAAAAGGAATAGAAGCTAGCCCAGCAATTGCAGGTATGTCAGGATTAGGACATATATTCTTATCAGTTGCATTCATCTTATTCTATGTACTATTAAATAAAAGCTATGAATTTAAAAAGCATTAAGAAGCAGGCTTCATAATTTAGATTGTGAATCGCACGATATCTTTGGAGTCTTCGTGCGTTATATACTTGCTTGATTTGAACTTGATAAGTTAAACGTAAAATCCTGGGACATAATTCTGAGTAATGTCCGTAAGAGGTACTGTTAGGGACATAATTCCAAGTAATGTCCGTAAGAGGTACTGTTAGGGACATAATTCCAAGTAATGTCCGCAAGAGGTACTGTTAGGGACATAATTCCGAGTAATGTCCGTAAGAGGAGCTGTTAGGGACATAATTCTGAGTAATGTCCGCATGAGGTGCTGTTAGGGACATAATTCCGAGTAATGTCCGTAAGAGGTGTCGTTAGGGACATAATTCCGAGTAATGTCCGTAAGAGGAGCTGTTAGGGACATAATTCCAAGTAATGTCCGTAAGAAGGGTCGTTAGGGACATAATTCCGAGTAATGTCCGTAAGAGGTGTCGTTAGGGACATAATTCCGAGTAATGTCCGTAAGAGGAGCTTCCTAAGGAGCACTATTCAGAATTCTGCCAGTTAGAACAACCTAAGGAGCACTATCCAGAATATTACAAGTTAGCGCACGACCTATATACACCAAGCCCCCAATCAAGATCCACAACCAAGCCTATCCACAAACCACACATCGCCCACTTCCTCCACACTAAAAAGAGCCGAGACAATTAATTTGTCCCGGCCTCATATATTTATAGCTATGTTATGCATGTCCTCTATTAAATCTACGTGCATATTCTTTAAAAGTGATAAAGCATTTATTTTTTTCGTCATAAAGTTTATATTTTAAAGATTCGAAGCTATCTTTGATTGTAATTGTAGTTGCATGATGTAATGGTGGTGTCTTTTCATGTGCTTGTTCTAATTGATAGTTTGGTATTCTTGGGCTTAAGTGATGCACATGGTGGTAGCCGATATTACCAGTCATCCATTGTATAACTTTAGGCAATTTATAATAAGAGCTACCTTCTATAGCTGCTTTTACATAATCCCATTCAGATGACTCTTCAAAATAAGCATCTTCAAATGTATGTTGAATATAAAATAACCAAATTCCTAACATTCCAGCTATAAATAGCATTGGTAGGAATACTAGCATAAATGGAACGGCTCCAACTAAGAAGAACATACCAACATAGAATGTTAGTAATACGATATTATGAATCCAAGTATTACGTTTTTCTTTTGGTTTAGCATCTTTTGCGTTCATTCTATTAGAAATAAACAATAAGAATATAGGACCTAGTATAAACATTACAAACGGATGTCTATACATACGATATTTAAATTGAGTAAATTTCGAAGCATCATGATACTCTTCAATCGTCATAACCCAAATATCACCAATACCACGTTTTTCTAAATTACCACTACTCGTATGATGAATAATGTGTTCTCTACGCCATTTTTCATACGGGAAGAACGTCATAAGTCCAGTTATGTTACCTAATAAATCGTTATTCTTTTTCTTACTTAAAAATGATCCATGACAACAATCATGGAAGATAATGAATGTTCTAATTAAAAATCCCGAAGCCAAAACGCCACAAATCAACGACAATGACCAATGTAATTGATAACTTAAGAACCCTACTACTACAAGTGCTATTAACGGAATTAATGTATTTATTATTTGTATTGTACTTTTCTTTAGATTGTTATTTTCAAATGGCTTTACCATTTTTCGTAGCAACTTCTTCTTCTCTTTTTCGATAATTCTCCACGTCCTTTTATTCAATAAATATAGAAAAAAGAAACACCTGAATGAATCAAATACTTCCATCTCTAATACTTATGATATAGCATAACAAGACACTTTACAATTAATATCTATTTCAAAAAAGTTGAATTCAATCAAGAAATATTGTTTTATTTTAATAATAATTTGTTACTTGGTCATAATACTTGATGTAAAGCCTGTTATTAAAGGATTTATGCTATAACTTTTTTATTGGTCGCGATGATTATATAAAAAGTCTCAAAAAAAAGACCGAAACAAATTAATTGTCTCAGCCTCTCACTTTTTCTATTTACCACATAATATCTTTTACTGTATCGTCGTTTAATGCTTTTACGATTTCTGCTACTAATTTTACTGCGTTTAAGTAGTCTTCTTTATGAAGAATCGATACGTTTGAGTGCATATAACGTAATGGTACGCCTATTGAGATTGTTGGTGTACCTTCGTTTGCAACGTGAATACTACCTGCGTCTGTTCCACCGCCTGTAATATTATCCCATTGTACGTCAATCCCTTTATCTTTTGCTACGTTTTTAATGAATTTTCTAAAGCCAACGTGACCAATATTCGTTCCATCCATTAATAATACAAGTGGACCTTCACCTAGTTTAGTTTCATGATCTTGACCTTTCATTCCAGGTGTATCATATGCAATTCCAACGTCTACTGCGATTGATAAGTCTGGTTTAATTTTATTTGCTGCTACTTTCGCACCACGTAAACCGACTTCTTCTTGTACTGTCGCACCTGAAACTAAATTTATACCAAGTTCATCGTTTTTAAGTTTATTTAATACATCAACACTTAACGCACAACCAAAGCGATTATCAAATGCTTTTGCTGTTAAATAGTTGCTATCACCTAGCTCTTCAAACTCTGAATATGGCGTAACCATGTTACCTATTTCTACACCTAATTTTTCTACCGCTTCTTTACTACCAACACCTAAGTCAATAAACATTCCTTTCATATCTACCGGACTTTTACGTTCTTCTGGCGTTAATACATGTGGTGGTTTAGAGCCTATAATACCTCTTAATTCTTTACCGTCATCTGTAGTAACTGTAACTTTTTGAGAAAGCATTACTTGGTTCCACCAGCCACCGATCGGCGTAAATTTAATATAACCATCTTCATCGATACGTGTAACCATAAATCCAATTTCATCTAAATGTCCTGCGATTAAAATTGTTTTAGAACCATTTTTAGCATTCTTCTTCCCGAAAATGCCCCCTAAATTATCTTCTACAATTTCATCACTTACAGGTTCTAAGTATTCTCTCATCTTAGCTTTAACATTATACTCATATCCAGATATACCATTAATATCTGTGAGTGTTTTTAATAATTTTACTGAATCTGCCAATTTAAATCCCCCTTAAATGTAGTCAACACTTTTATAATATCACGCTCTTTATAAAATGTATCTTAGAAAGGATTGATTTAATTGATTTTTCAGTATTTTTATACATTATCATTCATCGTTTAGACCTTTTCCGTCGAGAATATGATCAATATATTTTTCAACTCGACTCATACGAGTAGTTTCCCGCTTCGCTTGGCTAATATAGTAAATATATTGGCGTTGTCGTCCAGGCGTTAAATTATAGAATGCTTCTTTTAAATTTTTATTTTGATTTAATTGTTCTTGAAGTTCTACTGGCATTTCATATTGTTCTGTCTTTTTTAATTCAACTTTAGCTCCTGATTTTTCAAGTTCAATAGCTTCAACAACATAATCTTTAATCATCTCTCTTTGTTCTTTAATTTCTTCAACGTTAGTAAACCTTAATTGTCTAGCTGCTTGTACATTTTTTGTTTGTTGTATTAATAATTTATGAGGATCTTTTAATAATGTTCCTTTATGAAATAAAATTGCACAATACTCTTTAAAGCCATGAATGAGCACCACATTCTTACCTTTTAATGTGTAACAAGGATGCATCCATTTATAATCTTCTTCTAGCTCACACTCACGAATAATTTCTCTTAGAAGTTCAAACTCTGCTTTCCATTTCTTCTCTCGTTGCATAAAAGCTTCAACTTTAGGATGTCTATCCATGTTCCCCACTCCTTTAATCTATAATTGTTTATTTAAGATTATAATACATTATGAAAATAAAAAAGAGGCAAGACCATTACGATGACCTACCTCTCACTCTTATTATTTATCTATTTTTAATAAATGATCCGTTTCATCCTGATAAATTTCATCATTCATTTCTTGCATTTTTTGTTCTACATTCGTAATTTCAATTGAGCATTCTT
This sequence comes from Mammaliicoccus sp. G-M28, assembly GCF_022386595.1. Classification (NCBI taxonomy): domain Bacteria; kingdom Bacillati; phylum Bacillota; class Bacilli; order Caryophanales; family Staphylococcaceae; genus Mammaliicoccus; species Mammaliicoccus sp. G-M28. The sequence goes on along the minus strand of NZ_JAJNIF010000005.1, from coordinate 65,239 downwards.
TCAATTTCTCTTGGTATTGCTCAGTTGAAACGTGTGTATTCTTATATCTTAGCTTATGTTCTAAACTCGCCCACATGTCCATACCTATCGTGCGAATTTGAATTTCAACAGGTATTACTTGCACACTTTCCGCTAAAAACACTGGAATAGATACAACTATATGCAAACTTTTATAACCATTTAATTTAGGATTCTCGATATAGTCTTTTCTTTTTAATAGCTTGACATCAGCTTGTCTCAGTAATAATTTTTCAATAGTATATACATCTTCAAGATAATTACAAACTACTCTCATCCCCGCTATATCTTGAATATTTTTCTTTGCCGAATCAGCATTTAAAGGGAACCCTTTACGTCCTAACTTTTTAATTAAACTCGGAAACTCTTTAACACGCTTTTCCATATGATGAATCGGATTATGCTTATAAGCAACTTGAAATTCATCATCTAAAATTTTCAACTTAGTACCAATTTCTTCTAAAGCAGCAGCGTAATTATGTTGTAATTCAATAAAATTAAAAAGTTCTTCTAAAGCTTGTTCAGATGATTGTGCATATTCAATTTCCCCTAGATTACTAGTGAATTCCTTCTTTAATTCCGCTAAATTGATAGTTGGCTTTCTCTCTATATACATAGATATTCTCCCTTATATTTTTAAATAAAAATATATAACTCTTGAATTAATTATATCACTTAGAAGATTTCTATTAAAGAAAGATGGTATGGGAAAAACGGCTGAGTTAATCTACAACTTACGCTATCTCTTCGATTAACTGCCGAGTTAATCTACAACTTTACCCATCTCTTCGATTAACTGCCGAGTTAATCTACAACTTACGCCATCTCTTCGATTAACTGCCGAGTTAATCTACAACTTACACCATCTCTTCGATTAACTCCTATCTCACTCCTCATTTTTACTTTCAAAACAGAAAGCTGAGACAAATTAATTTGTCTCAGCTTTTTCAAATCATTTCAGTTCTGGCCAATAGCCTTTGTTTGCTTCTATTAGATCGTCTAATATATCTTTTGCTACGGATGCACTTGGTACTGTTCGAGATAATGTGAGTGCTTGCCATAATTTCTGATAAGATTGCTCTTCATAAGCTTCAACAGTCAATTTTTCTACGCCTACTTGTTGTTCCATTAAACTTTTTTGGAATCTTGGTATTTCTCCTACAGATAATGGTTCTGGCCCTTCACTACCAACTAAACATGGTATTTCAACCATTGCTGTTGGTTCAAAGTTTGATATAGCGCCTTTATTTTCAACAATCATTAACATTCTTTCTTTTGTGTTAAATGCAATTGCTCTGGCTAAATCTACGATATAAGATGCATGTTCATCTATTGTTAGCTCTGTTCCTTCTGCAGTTCCTTTTTCAATAATATTTTTACATTCTCCAAATACAAACTTTTCTCTTCCTGCCATTACTTCATTCGCTCTTGTATAGTCTTTGTTTGAATGTTCTACTACATAATCTGGGAAGAAGTAATATTTCAAATATGTGTTCGGTAATGTATCTTTATCTAATGCTTGAACGTCCCGTGCTTTTTTAAATGTATCATTCCAGCTTGCTTCTTGTTCCATTTCACTGCCCGTATCAGTTGAGTATCCAAACTTTTCTACGTGTTTAATGATACTAGGCATTAAGTCTTTACCTGATTTATCTCTAATATCTGTCCACCAACCGAAGTGATTGAGCCCATAATATTTAACGACCATTTCTTTTCTAGATTCTAAACCAATATTTGTAGCCATTAATTCTTCAATTCCTATTGGCATATCACAAATATTTAATATTTTTGAATTTGGTCTTAGTTTTCTAGTTGCTTCTGCTACTATAGCAGCTGGATTTGAATAATTGAGCATCCAAGCTTCTGGAGAATACTTTTCCATATAATCAACAATTTCAAGCACCCCTGTTATTGAGCGCATACCGTATGACAAGCCTCCTGGTCCACATGTTTCTTGACCAACAACACCATGTTTTAGTGGAATTTTTTCATCTTGTTCTCTCATTGCATATTTACCTACACGGATATGTGCCATTACAAAATCTACATTTTCAAATGCTGTTTTAGGATCTGTACTTGCTAATAATTTAACACCTGGTGCTCTTTCATTTAAAAGTATTTCGCAAGCGTCAGCTATAGTTTGTTGTCTTTCTCCATCATTATCATAAAGTTTAATTGTATCAATTGGAAAATCTTCTAAATGATCTAATAACATTAATATAATACCTGGTGTAAATGTACTTCCGCCGCCTGCTACTGTAATATTAAATTTCTTCATTATTCATGACCTCCAAATTTTTGTTTAAATCATTGTTTCAAATGAATCTCTTACTTGTGGCACACTTAACCCAACAATAACTTGTACGTTCGTACCACTTTTCGCAACACCATGTGCCATTTGGTTATGTGTGAAATAATCATTATCTTTTACTAAGTCTGCATCATAAACCGTTACTCTTAATCTTGTCGCACAGTTTGTTACATCTTTAATATTCTCTTTACCACCTAGACCTTCTAAGAAGTAAATGGCTCTTGTATCATATTCAGATGCATTGTTATCAAGATGCGTATCTGCACTACCTTTTTTAGATTTATAATCGTCTTTTGTATACAGTTTTGCGTCACCGTCATCAGCAACTCGTCCAGGTAATGGAATATTGAATTTCTCTATAATAATTTTAAAAACAAAGAAGTAAATGACAACAAATATGATACCGATAATGAATTGTGCCACATAAGTACTGCCATGGTTAGAGAACAATGGAATCCAGTTAATTGCAGCAAGTTCTATTGCGCCACCACCTTGAATACCAACAACACCGAAGAGATACATAATGGTAACCATCGTTGCACCTAACAATGCATGAATTAAGAATAAGTATGGTGCTATAAATAAGAATGTAAATTCTAAAGGTTCGGTAATACCAGCGAAAATTGCAGTCAATCCAGCAGGTAATACAAGTGCTAAAACTTTTTTCTTATTTTCTTTAGGTGTTGAAGCATACATTGCTAAAGCAATACCTAAACAACCGAACATTTTAATGTTACCTTGTAACAAGAATCCATATGGATATAATTCTTTAAGTGATTTTGTAGAATTAGAGAATTCTGTTAAATGTTCAATCCAGTAAGGTTTCAAGCCACCATTCACAACAGCTGGACCGTATTCAAACGGTGTGTAAATGAAGTGATGTAATCCTGTTGGTATAAGAATTCTTTCTAAGAAATGGAACAACCAAACTCCAACAAATCCTGAATGTAGCATTACGCCTTGTAATGATGCGATACCAGTTTGAACTGTCGGCCAAACTGTACAAACAATAAAAGCAATTGGGATCATAACAAAGAATCCAATTATAACGACGAATGGTAACCCTTGGAAAATACCAACCATTTCAGGAAGCTTTTTATCATAGAAACGATTATGTATCCAAATAACAATTGCTGATATGAAAATTGCACCGATAATACTTGTATCTAAAGTTTCAATTCCAGCTATTTCTTTAACACCTGTTAAATTTTCAACACCATTTGATAAATCTACTCCAAAAGTTTTTGGCCAAAGTGTTAATATAGAATTTATAAAATTGTTAAATACAAGATAAATCATTAATGCAGCTAATGTTGCTCTACCTTGTGCTTTTTTAGCTAGTGAAATCGGCAATCCTATTACAAAAGCTAATTCCATATGATCAAATATCGTCCAACCACCAGCTTCAATTATGCTCCAAATTTTAAACCACATTGTGCCTTCATTTGCTATATCACCCATAATATTTGGATTTTTAAATAAAGTTGCAAATCCTACAACAATACCAAAAAATGCAAATAGCAATACCGGAACAATCATGGCACTACCAAATCGTTTAATTGCATTCATATATTAGCCCCTTTTCTGTATCAAGTTAACTCCACAATATAGGAAGCGCTTACATTTTCCAATAGGTTTGACGTAAATAGAAATCACATAGTAAACTTAGATTATATTTTCATAATACGAAAATATTTTCACTTCGAATGGAGGATTATAATGATTTTGGATAAACTGATTAATGAGCATTACCAACGACTTAACGATAATGATATACATATCATACAAATGATTAACCAAAATATTCACTTGATTCATCGCTTAAAAATTCAAGAAATAGCTGATCTATCACATACTTCAATATCTTCTATCCACCGTTTAGCTCGCAAATTAGGATTTGATGGCTATAGTGATTTCAAAGCTTACATTAAACTAAACAAACAAATTTCTAAACCATCTAGCGATATCATAGAAAGTCTCGAGCAAGATTTACAACAATCAATAAAGCACTTAAAAATGATTGATTATGATTATATAAGTGAACAAATTGATAAATCACCATACATCTATATATATGGAACAGGTGTCGCACAATTAAATGTCGCGAGAGATGCACAACGTCATTTTCTTTCTATTAATAAAAGAGTAATGGTCATAAATGATGAAAGTGAACTTAAAATTTCTATGAATCAAATGAAAGAAGACGATTTAATATTTATCATTTCTTTATCTGGTGAAACACCACATCTTAAAGAGAATATTGAAATTATGCATACACGTAATATCAGCTACATTTCTCTTACAACTTTAAAAGACAACTACTTAGCACAAAATGCACGCTACAATATATATGTAAACAGCTCACCAATAGAACTCTACAATCAAGTTTCATATTCAAGCTTTTTACCCTATCATATAGCTTTTGAAATCATCGTACGCAAATTCAGTGAATGGAAAATGTTACACTAGGGTATAGCTAATATATATTAAGATTTGTAGGAGGTAGCAACATGAAAAAAGTATTCATAACAGGAGAAATACCAACTGAAGGCTTAAATTTATTAAAAGAACATTTTGAAGTAGATGTATTTAAAGGGGACAAATTAATCACAAAAGAAACATTACTTCAAAGTGTACAAGATGTAGATGCAATTATAAGCCCACTATCTACTAATATAGATAAAGAAGTAATCGATCAAGCATCTAACTTAAAAATCATAGCAAACTATGGCGCTGGATTTAATAATATAGACGTTAAATATGCTAGAGAAAAAGGCATCGATGTTACAAATACACCAAAAGCATCAACAAACGCAACAGCAGATTTAACAATAGGTATAATGCTCGCTGCTTCTAGAAGAATTGCTGAAGGAGACAAACTATGTAGAACTACAGGTTTCAATGGTTGGGCACCTTTATTCTTTAGAGGTAGGGAAGTCTCCGGTAAGACTGTCGGTATAGTAGGACTAGGTGAAATTGGTTCTGCAGTAGCCAGACGTGCCAAGGGATTTGACATGAATATACTTTATACAGGTCCAAACAAAAAACCAGACAAAGAAGCATCATTAGGTGCCACTTATGTCAGTCTAGATGAAATGTTAGAACAAGCAGATTTCATCATAATTAATGCAGCATACTCAGAACAATTACATCATTTATTCAATAAAGATGCTTTTGAAAAAATGAAAGAAACAGCTTATATTATCAATGCATCACGCGGACCAATTGTAGATGAAAAAGCATTAGTAGAAGCACTAAAAGAAAAAGAAATCGAAGGCGCTGCATTGGACGTATTTGAGTTCGAACCAAAAATAACAGATGAACTTAAAACAATGGATAATGTAGTACTTACACCACATATCGGAAACGCTACATTTGAAGCAAGAGATGAAATGGCACGAATCGTAGCAAACAATACAATTAAAAAACTACAAGGAGAACAACCAGACTTTGTAGTGAATTAATGTTGAGATAAGAAGATTTTTTTAAAAAAATGAGATAAGAAAATCGCACGATATCGTCTGAGTCTTCGTGCGTTTCGGCATCCTTAGAGTCCTATTAAATTCCAATATTTTTACTTATCTCTATCTTCCTCTCTTCCAGTAAAAAAATCACAAAAAAACTGCCGGCAAAGTTCCCTACTTTGTCGGCAGTTTCATAATTTATTGATTATTTTGTTGCAGTTGCAATAATTCATCTGCTGTAAATTGTACATCTGTTCCAATTATAATTTGGATGTTTTTATCGCTTATAACTTTATTTCCTAGTGCACCTGATTTTTTGACTTTTTCTAAATCTACTTTACTTGTGTCTTTTAAAGTCAATCGTAATCTTGTCGTACAATGATCTATTACTTCGATATTGTCGTTTCCACCTATAGCTTCGTAAATAAGTTGTGTTTTATTAGAAACTTTTGCTCCACTATTGTTTGCAGTTTGATCATCGCCTTCTTCTACAAGACTTGGATCTTGTTTAGCCGCTTCTTCCATCAAACCGTCTCGTCCAGGTGTTTTCAAGTTAAATGTACGTATAGCAAAGTCAAATACTAAGAAGTATACGACACCCATTATTAGTCCAAGTAACAATAACATGAGTGGTTTATTAGCTATTGGAATACTTAAGCTTAATAAATAGTCAATCAATCCTGCACTAAATGTAAACCCTGCTGTCCATTGGAATGTTGCTGCAATGAACATAGACACACCAGTAAGTACGGCATGTATACCGAATAACAATGGTGCTGCTACTAAGAATGAAAATTCTAATGGTTCAGTGATACCAGTAACGAATGAAGCAATTGCTGCTGTTATCATTAAAGAACCAACTACTTTTCTGTTACGTTTTTCAGCATTTTTCCAAATTGCTAATGCTGCTGCTGGTAAACCGAACATCATAATTGGGAATAAACCAGCTTGATATCGACCAGTTACACCTTGCTCGCCATTACTTGACCAGAAATTAGCGATATCATTAATACCTGCAATATCAAACCAGAACACTTGGTTTAATGCATGATGTAAACCAAATGGTAATAATAAACGGTTAAAGAATCCGTATAAGCCAGCACCAAATGGTCCAAGATGAGCTATCATCTCACCGAATGCAACTAAACCATTATAAACTGGTGGCCATATAAACATAAGTGCTATTGAAATAACCAACATTGCTGCTGCTGATAAGATTGGTACTAAACGTTTACCACTAAAGAATGCAAACGCTGTTGGTAATTTTGTATCTTTAAATCTGTTGTAAATTGCTGCAGTTACTAAACCACAAATTATCCCGATAAACACATTGCTAATACCTGTAAATGCTAAATCTACTTTATCCTCCGCAACATGTAATACTTTCGCCATAGACTCTGGCTTTAAAACTTCTGTAACAACTAAAAATGATACAAGACCACTAAGTGCAGCTGCACCATTTTTATCTTTAGACATCCCAAACGCTAACCCGACAGCGAATAGTATGGGTAAATTGTTAATAACAGCTAATCCACCATTTGCTAAAAAGTTAGCAACACTGTTTCCTTCTCCGTTAATTGCTCCCGAATCAATAAAAGATGCTATACCTAACAATAATCCTGCAACCGGTAAAATTGAAATAGGTAGCATAAGAGACTGTGCAAATTTTTGCATATAAGCCTTCATGTATTTTCCCCCTAAAATTATTTGAAAACGATTTCTATATACCATATTTACCATAAAATTCATTATATGTACATAACAAATTAATTTTCGAAATTCTTAAAAAAGTCTATTAATTATTATATTCTTTAAATATTCAACTAGTGATATTAATTTATAAATAAAGAATATTAGAAAGTATAAACTGATTTAACAACATTCTTATACACAAAAAGACTAAGGATGAGACAAATTAATTGTCTATCTTCAGTCTTTATTAAATAAATCTACTTACTTACTTTTTTAACTACAGATGATTTCAGCCCTATTTGACCGAATCCTGGTATTTTACAATCGATATCGTGTCCATCTTCTGGATCCACTAATCTGATACCTTTTACTTTAGTTCCTTGTTTGATTGAATTTGAAGATCCTTTAACTTTTAAGTCTTTGACTACTGTAACAGTATCTCCATCTTTTAATTCGACGCCATTTACATCTTTAATGATTGCTTTGTCAGCGTCTCCTGATTCTTCTCCATTAGCCGTCCATTCATAGTTACACATTGGACAAATGTATGATACACCATCTTCATAAGTGTATTCTGAATCACATTTAGGGCAATTTGGTAATGTAGCTTCCATTTCTCAACCTCCGAGAGTTTATAATAACCTCTATAATTTACCATAATTTCACTCATATAGGTATTTAATCTATAAATATTTTTAATTAAATTAAGGCTTCATAATGATATATGAAGTAATTTTTTTAATCTTAGAATCTTTTTTATGATTTTCAAATTCATATATTTCAGCAAAGTGTATTGTTTCACCTTTTTGATTTATTATCGTCCCATGAGTAGAAGCTTCTTTGCCATGTGTGAGCATTGATGCTATTTCTAAACTTGATACTTTTTGTAAGTGCTCATTTATTTCTTCTATAAATGCTGCTTTACCATTTAATTCAAATTCTCCCGGGACTATCCATATAAAGTCATCAGCTAACCATTCGTTAAGGTAATGTTCATCTCCAACTACAGATGCAATTACAATATCCCGGACAATTCGTCGTTTAGGCGCATTATCACATTTCAAATCACCGAGAACTGTAAATTCCAAGTCGCGTAAATCAGCGTCTAACTTACTAAATGACATGCCTTGTTCATTCAAAGCTTCTTTTAAAATATTTATAGCTTTAGGACCAACACCGTGTAATTTTGATAAATTATGATCGTCTAGTTTAGAAACTTGTTCCAAAGTTGTTACATTAATCTTATCTAAAGCATTCGTCGCCGGTTTACCTATTTTCGGTAAATGTGTCATCTTGGTACCCCCTTTATGAAATGTCTTTACGATTAAATCCAATCAACCCTACAATAATCAAAACGACTGATATAACGATTAATATACTTATACCCGAAAAATCCATTTCTTCTACAGGAATTTCAGGAATATGTTGAAACGGTGTTATATTTTTTAGCCACTGTTTAATATTTAATAACTGCCCTAGATATACAACAAAAAATGTATAAGTTAAATATAAATACACAGCAAAATGCCATTTATTCACCCATCCTAAAAGCAGTACACCTAATGACACAAAGGATATTATCGCTGGCACATGAACGATTCCTGCCTTTATTATTGTCCAAAATTCAAAAGGATCCTTTAAAACGAAAGCTTGTGCTACATACATACCTAATGCTGCTAAAAATATCATTAAAAATGAATTAACCAATGATACTAGCAGATAACTGCTTAATAACTTCATTCTAGAAACTTTTTTGGATAAAATATTTTCAATTCTATGTGTTTGTACTTCGTTTTTAATTTTGTAGAGACTTTGCAAAGCTGGAATAGTTGATACTATTGCCATAATAACCATTAGTGTTGGTAAAAAGGATTCTACATAATCATCACTATTACTCGAAAGCATTTGCTGTAACATTTCATTGCTCTTAATAAAATCATCTAATTCTCCAAAAATCGACCCATAAGATGCTCCAAATATAAACATACCTATTGCCCAGGAAATTATTCCTACTTTGTACAATTTTAATTGCATTCCTAATGGTGATAGCCATATTTTGTGTGCATATTTATTACCAGGCTTAGATGGTAATAATCCAGATTCTATATCTCTTCTAAAATAAAGTGTCATTGCTATTACTAAAAATAATATTGCAGTGATTATCATAACAACAACTGGCCACCAATTATTATCAGAATATGCAAACGTTCTTGTTAACCATCCAAGTGGAGAAATCATAGATATACCATCATTTATGACGTCACCTACCGCGCGTACTAAATAACTTAACAACAATACTGTTACGCTTAATCCAGTAACACTGCTACTTGTTTCTGTTAACTGAGCAAATATAGCTGTAATCATACCGAATAAGATACCTATAGACCCAAGTGAAACACCATATAATATAGAACCTTGCCAAGTTATACTATCTATATTGAGTAAAGGTAATGTTATAGACAATATCACTGCAATAGCTAAGTTAACTATTATCATAATGACTATTGAACTGATTAAAGGCGAAACTCTTCCTATTGGTAAAGCTCTTATCATTTCAATACGGCCATTAGATTCGTCACCTCGTGTATTTTTAGAGACGAGCATTATGCTCATGATCGCAACAAGTATACTTGTAAAGAGCATCATTTCATGCGTGAACAATGCACCAACTGAAACTTGGTCAAATTGACCTGGACCTAACATAGCCTCCATTGCAGGGTTTTTAGACGTTTCAACAATTGGTTGCATATCGGCTTTATTTGGATACATTTCATAAAATGTCGGTGGGATTATAAGTGTTAATGCAACTATCCCTATTATCCAAAAAATCATTTTCCATTTATTCGTTCTTAAGTAAAATAACGTTAGTTTACCGACTCCGTTAAAGAGATTATGCATCCCTATTCACCTCTTTCAATATCAACGCCGTAATGAGTCATAAATAAATCTTCTAAAGTAGGTGGCATGCTCTCAAGTTTCAACAGTTCAAATTGACTTAAATATTTAATGACATTTGATACATGTTCAGAATCTACTTGAAAGTGATACGTATTTTCTTCATTAAAGATATCATGGATACCTGTCTGTTAATCCAAATTCATCAATGCTTCATTAGTTTGGACAACAAAACGCATTCTTGTTAAATGCCTTAAATCATCTAACGTACCCATTTCAACAATTTCTCCCTTTCTAATAATGCCCACTCTATCGCACAGTTTTTCAACTTCACTTAAAATATGACTAGATAATAGCACACTTTTTCCTTCCTTTTTCTTATCTAATACACAATCTTGAAATACTTTTTCCATTAAAGGATCTAGACCAGAAGTTGGTTCGTCTAATATTAGAAGCTTTGCATCTGTTGTAAAAGCTGCAATGAGCGCTACCTTTTGCCGATTCCCTTTAGAATAAGAACCACATTTTTTAGTAGGATCTAAATCAAATTTTTCAATTAATTCATCCCTTTTTTCAACATTATTTGTACCACTTAACTTTAAAAATAAGTCTATAACTTCCCCACCAGTTAAGTTTGGCCATAAATTGACATCACCAGGAACGTAAGCGATATTTTTATGAATGTGAACTGCATCTTTCCAAGCATCTTTTCCAAAAATCTCAATAGAGCCACTCGTTGGTTTAAGCATCCCTAAAATTGCTTTGATAGTTGTAGATTTACCTGATCTATTAGGTCCAATAAAGCCAAAGATTTCCCCTTCTTCAACTATGAAATCAACGCCATTTAACGCTTTGAACTTTCCAAAATACTTCGTAACGTGATCCACCTTTAATAATGTCATTTCCATTCACTATCCTTTATAGGAGATTTTTAGTGTTATATAAATTAACGGTCATATTTACTTCTTATATTCATAATATACCCTTCTCTGAATGATTATTTCAAAGCGAACAAAAAAATGAGCAAACTTATATGACAGAATCTGTCATACAAGTTTACTCTTAATTGTTTATTATTGACTAACCTGAGGCGAAAAGACTTTATAAAATTCTTCCTTAGAGCTTGATCCTATTAAATTTAAAACTTTATTATAATCATTAATAATATCTGTTAAGTTTTGATACATTCTTTCAAGATTTATTGTTGTATTTTTTTTCAAACCAAGACAAAATATAATTTGTACTTCTTTATCATCCCATGCGATTGGCTTATCCATAGTTATCATATAAATGAATGTTTGCTTTGCTAATGGCATTACCGGATGAGGAATAGCTACTAAATTTCCATATGCAGTCGATGCATGATGTTCTCTTTCTTTTACACTATCTATAAATCCACTGTAAATTAAATCTTTTTTCTCCAATTGAACATTTAAATATTTTAATAAATCTTCTTTATTGTCCAATTTTGTTTTTAATTCAATAATTTCAATTAATTCATCTAAATGGTGAGTATCTTTTAAATCAATAAACTTTTGAATTTTATCTAAATCTTGTTGTGACATAATTGGATTTACATATAGTATTGGTAAATCTACATTATCATTTATTGGTACTGTTGAAATAATTAAATCCGCTTGTTCAAGATCCGCATTGTGAATGTTATATAACTCAACAATTTCAGAAATTTGAATTTGATTGCTAAAATTCTGCATTAATTTATATTTTATCAATTGCGAACTCGTTAATCCTGAATTACAAACAAGTATGACATTCAACTTCCCTTTATCTGTCTCTATTCGATTTAAAGCCATTTCAAAGTGAAGTGCTAAGTAACCTATTTCACTTTCTGATATTTGAACTTTTAAATCTTTTTCAATCATTTTACTAGCCACTAATCCTAAATCAAATGCAAAGGGATAGTTTTGCTTAATTTCATTTAACATCGGGTTTCTAATGTTCATTTTATATTTATATCTATTAATCGAAGTACATAAATGCAAATATAAATTTTTCTTCAAATTATTGTCTGAAGTTAAATCCAAATAAAAGATACGTTTTATATGATCTAACATATGTTTAATCATAGTTTCAATCATTTTATTTCTAGGTATGTTTCTCACTTCGTTCATAATACCTGTCGTCACAAAGTGAATATATAAATAATCCATTTCCTTTTTAGGTAAAATTAACTCAAAACGGTACTCTATAAAATGTATCATTTCTTCGAAGAATGATTTTAATTTGTTCGGTAATTGTTGTTCTTCAATTTGAAATTGTTGTTCTATCATGAGTTCATTTCTTATTCTAACAATTGCTATGTTAATATGTGTTACTAAATTATCTAGCTTTACTTCCGGAATTTCTATTTTGTATTTACTCAATAGTTTAATTAGATATGATTTTACACTTTTAATATCATCTTCTGTAAAACCTATATTTACATGTTGATTATTTAATAAAAATTGAGCAATAGCGTATCTTATCTGAAATTCTTTGCCAATTATTTTCATACCATAGTTCGGACGACTTACGATTTCAATTTCATATTGAGATAGTATCTTTCTCATTTCATTCAAATCATTTTTTAAAGTTCCTACACTCACAAACATACTTTCACTTAATGATTCTAACTTAGTGTAATGGTCATCTAACAATAATTTTTTCATAATATAACGAATTCTACTATCTTGATTGTTAAAATTTAAATTTTCATCTTTTAAAAATCTTTCATTTAAGAAATAATTAAATAAGCCTTCATCTATTATATGGAGTTGATAACCTTTTGATTTTTTAATTAGTATAGAGAAACCAAAATCATTACTCGCTTCATTAATAAATTTTATATGTGAGCGTATCGTTTTTGAAGATAATCCTAATAATTTGGCAATTGCATCACTATTCATATATTCATGTTGGTGTTGATATAATATTTTAACAATGTTGAGGTGTCTGGTTTCCATCACGCTCTCTCCTAATATTTTTCTTTTTATTTCATATTAGTCATTTAAACTGTTGCTTGAAGAAACTTCTTTAAACCATTTACCACTTTGCTTGATTGTTCTTTTCATCGTATGAATATCTACAGAAATAAAACCATATCTATTTTTATAAGCGTTCATCCATGACCAGTTATCCATAAATGTCCACATATGATACCCCGTACAATTCGCACCTTCTTTTATAGCTTTATTCAACCATATTAGATGTGATTTTACAAAGTCAATTCGGTAAGTATCATTAATTTGACCATCTTCTATAAATCTCGCTTCATTTTCCACACCCATACCATTTTCAGAAATAAAACTTTCTATATTGTTGTAGTTATCTTTCAAATTGATCATAATGTCATAAATACCTTTAGGGTAAATCTCCCATCCACGATATGGATTCATTTTTCTACCTGGCATTTCATAATTATCAAAGTAATACTCAGGGAAAAATGGTGCGTTAGGATTGGGGACTGTATCTCTCGCTTTAACACGTCTTGGTTGATAATAGTTCACGCCTAGTAAATCAACCGTATATTGTTTAATTGTTTTGAGATTATCTTCCGTATAAGTAGGTACCAGTTCATGATTTTTCAATATATCTACTAATGCTTTTGGATATTCGCCTTTCGTTACAGGATCTAAGAAACTTCTATTGAAGAATAAATCTGCAATTTCAGCTGCTTTAACATCCTCTTCATTTTCACTTCGTGGATATGATGGCGTTAAATTTAATATAATACCAATTTTTCCGTCATAACCAGTTTCTTTGTACGATTGAATTACTTTGGCATTCGCAAGTACAGTGTTAAATGCAACCTGAAATCCTCTCTTTGCATCTACAATATTTGGATAATGGAAATCATATAAATAACCACCTTCTACAGGCACAATTGGTTCATTAAATGTAAACCAATATTTAACACGGTCACCAAATAACTCGAAACATTTTGTAGCATAATCCACATAATAATCAACTACTTCTAATGACTCAAAACCACCTTGTTGTTGCTTTTTATATGGCATATCAAAATGATATAAATTCACAAAAGGTTCTATATGATTTTCTTTTAATTCATTTATAACATGATTATAAAATTGAACAGCTTCTTGATTAACTTCATTCGTATCTTGATCCATTAACCGCGTCCAAGAGATAGATAATCGGAAAGAATTATGACCAGTTTCCTTCATTAATTTTATATCTTCATTAAATTGGTGATAAAAATCTGATGTATGATTCGGCCCTACACCTTCAAAAAAACGATTGGGTTCTTCTTCATACCATTTGTCCCATATAGTTTTATCCTTGATTGAATCAGTACCTTCAGTTTGCGTTGCACTAGCAGCGCTTCCCCACCAGAAATCTTCTGGAAATACATATTTAGTCATGATTTCATCTCCTTATATAAGTCTACCATTTCATTTGCTAAATCTTTGACTGTAATTGCATTCATTAAATGGTCTTGTGAATGAATAAGTAATAAATTCAATTCACTTTCTTTACCTTGTGCTTCATTTTGTAATAATTCAGTTTGATATTTATGTGCTTTATTTATTTCTTGTTCTGCTTCTTTTATTAATGCTTCTGCTTCTTCAAAATTTCTTTCTTTTGCACATTGAATTGCTTCCATAGCACTTGACCGTCCATTACCACCGTATAATATGATTTGAAATGCTTTCTCATTAATTGAGGTCGCCATCGTAAATTCCTCCATCCTATATTACTTTTTCAATTCTTGTTTTAAATAGTTTTTGTCTAATAATTTTAAAAATGGCCACCAAATAACAAATGTGATACACAAGTTAACGAGTTGTAGCGCTGCACCTTGCCATGCATTTCCTGTTGCTAAATAACCACTTATAAATATAGGTGTAGTCCATGGCACAATAACTCCTGAAGGTTTTGGTACAAATCCAATATACATAGCTGAATAGCTTACAATCGTTATAATTACTGGTGATATAATCCAAGGAATAATCACTAATGGATTCATAATAATCGGTAATCCAAATAAAATCGGTTCGTTTACATTGAATATAGATGCTGGTGTTCCCAATTTCGCAATTTCTTTGTTTTGTTTACTTCTACAAAGTAAATAAATACCAATTACAACTGCTATTGTTCCTCCCGTTCCACCCATACCAACTAAAAATGTATCTATAAATTGTTTAGTTATAATATTTGGTAACTCTAATCCCTTTTGAAATGCTTCGAAGTTCTCATTGTTTAATGAATACCAAATCGGATCAAACACTGTATTGACAATAATTTGTCCGTGTAATCCAAAGAACCAAAATATTTGAATGAATAAAACAGCAACAATCGTAGCTGGCAAACCTTTTCCTAATGCTGTTAGTGGTTCTTGTACAACTGTGTAGATTAAATCTTGTAATGTATTAAAAGGTGTTAATGCAATTAATATTCTTATTACTAAAAATATAGTTAAAGTAAATGCTACTGGAAGTAATGCACTAAATGATTTAGATACTTGATCTGGCACACCTTTAGGCATTTTTATCGTAATGTCTTTTTTCGTAAAGAAACTATATAGCTCTGAAGTGATAATTGATACGATAATGCCCAGGAACATTCCTTTTGCACCTAATATTTCTGTAGGTATAACGCCTTCAGTTTTCCCTACTACTTGAGGAGTTAAAATTAGAACTGCACTTAGAGCTGTTACCGCTCCGTATATCCCTTCCAAACCATTTCGTTCAGTTAATTTATATCCTATTCCGATAATGACAAAGAGCCCCATTATTGAAAGCGTTGCTGCTGATGCTGGTCCAACTGCATTTTGCCATGCTGCAAACTGACTTTCAGATAGTAATTTATCTAAAAATGGAAAATTCGCAATTACGACAAAGATAGAACCAAATATAATTAATGGTAATGCAATCATAAAACCATCACGTAAAGATGCTAAATATTTATTGTTATTTAATTTATCTGCTATTGGCAGTAATACGTCTTCTAACTTTTCCATAAAAGTACTTTGCATTTTTATCACCTATTCCCCTAATAATGATAAAGCTTGTTTGAGTACGCCATCCCCATCTATTCTTCCATAACTCACTGAGTCAATTGTTTCAATTGGCATTTCTAACCCTTGTTCTTCAGCAGCTTTGATGAATTTTTTCTTCATAAATCTCATTTGTGGACCAATTAACAGAACATCATATTCATCTAAAGCTTGAAAAGCATTGTCACTGGACATAGCTTTAATATTCACTTGTATGTCTTTGCTTTCTGCTGCTTCTTCCATTTTCGTCACTAATAAACTTGTAGACATTCCCGCTGAACATGCTAATAAAATATTTCTCATCTTAATTTCCCCTTTCGATTATATTTCCATTATATTTTGTATACGTTTACATATCGATATAATCATTTTCCTCTAGTAGTGGAATATCAATATGTATTATTATTGATATGAGAACACAAATAATAGTAGTATAATGATTTTTATATTGATTTTTAAATCATATTTTACACATATGTGTTAATGAGATTAAGGAGTGAGAATAAATATGGAAGATCATGAATTAAAACGGAGTATGTCGAATCGACACATTCAATTAATTGCAATTGGTGGCGCTATTGGTACTGGCCTTTTTCTAGGTGCTGGTAAAAGTATTTCATTAGCTGGTCCATCAATTTTATTAGTTTACATTATTATTGGCTTTTTCTTATTTATTATGATGAGAGCATTAGGAGAACTATTACTTTCAAATAGTGATTATAATTCATTTACTGATATAGCAGAACATTATTTAGGTCATCTATTTGGCTTTTTAACTGGTTGGACGTATTGGTTTTGTTGGGTAGCGACAGGAATCGCCGATATTACAGCTGTAGCTAAATATATTCAATTTTGGAATCCAGACATTCCCTCTTATGTATCAGCAATAGCCACAGTAGTTATTTTATTAGGTTTAAATTTAATGACAGTGAAACTATTTGGTGAAGTAGAGTTTTGGTTTGCCCTCATAAAAATTATTGCGATCGTCTTATTGATTGTTATTGGTTTATGGATGATTTTTAATGGTTTTAAATCAAGTAATGGTACTCAATCAGGATTCCATAATTTATATTCACACGGTGGCGTCTTCCCGAATGGTGCGATGGGCTTCTTACTCGCTTTCCAAATGGCAGTGTTTAGTTTTGTTGGGATAGAACTAGTCGGCGTAACTGCTCGTGAAACAAAAGATCCTGAAAAGAACTTACCTAAAGCAGTCAATTCTATCGGATATAGAATATTAATATTTTATGTATTGAGTTTATTAATTATCATGAGTATTACACCATGGAATAAAATCGATCCAGCAGAAAGTCCATTTGTTAGCTTATTTGTATTAGCTGGAATCCCCGCAGCAGCAGGTATTGTAAACTTTGTTGTGTTAACATCTGCTGCAAGTGCTGCAAACAGTGGATTATTTAGTAACAGTAGAATGGTTTATGGATTAGGACAAACTGGTCACGCACCAAAAGGATTAAGTAAAACGAATAAAAGAGGTGTGCCATATCCAGCACTTATCTTCTCAGGTGTCGTACTGTTCTTTGCAGCGATATTAAATTATTTCATACCTGATGATGTGTTCACACTTGTAACAACACTAGCAACAATATTCTTTATCTTTATCTGGTCTATTATTTTAATTTGTTATATCAAGTACAGAAAAGAAGATGCAGATTTACATAAAAAATCTAAATTTAAAAATCCATTTGGTTTAATTGGTTCTTATGTATCATTAGTGTTCTTCGCATTCGTACTCGTGATGTTGTTCTTTGCAGAAGACACACGTACAGCATTAATGTTTTCACCATTATGGATTATCCTGTTGTTAGCTGCTTATTATATAAATAAAAGTAGACAATCAACAGCACATTAATATTTTAATATGAGTATGAGAATGAGATTTCATCCCGATACTTAAAGCAACTCTCCCAAACCGTTGAACATAAATACGGATTGAGAGAGTTTTATTTTTGTGGAATATTATAGAGGTGACTTTAGATTGCGCTTACTGGCAGAATTACGAATTGTACTCCTTAGATTGCGCTTACTGGCACAATTCCGAATTGTGCTCCTTAGACTGCGCTTACTGGCAGAATTCTGAATTATGCTCTTTAGATACTATTTCTTACGGACATTTCTCGGAATTTTGTCCCTTACAACACCTCTTACGGACATTTCTCGGAATTTTGTCCCTTACAACACCTCTTACGGACATTTCTCAGAATTATGTCCCTTAACAACCCTCTTACGGACATTTCTCAGAATTATGTCCCTTAGCACCCTTCTTACGGACATTTCTCGGAATTTTGTCCCTAACGACACCTCTTGCGGACATTTCTCGGAATTTTGTCCCTTACACTACCTCTTACGGACATTTCTCAGAATCATGTCCCTAACAACACCTCTTACGCTTAATATTTTTATAAAAAGCTCCAATCATAAAATTCCTAATGCAATATTTTCATTCTAAAAATATATGGCTGGAACTTATTTGTGTAATATTTGTCTATATATTCAAAATATTTTGAATATAGTATTAACTATTGCATTTTTATGTGCTAAGGTTTTCTTATTAACTTAAAAAGGGAGTGAACGCTAATGGTTAGTGAACCGCTTATTTCTGCTACTATACTATTTGCATTAATTGTTCTAGGTGAAGTTATTTCTTATGTTACAAAGGCTCGTGTTCCAATGTTATTAACTGCTATGGTCAGTTATTTGCTCTTATCTTGGGCAGGTGTTTTACCTGCAAAAATACTTGATAATGCAATTTTACCTTCACTAGGTGCACTTGTTATTGCGCCAGTTATTATGCATATGGGTACTATGATGCCGCTTCATATACTTAAGTCTCAATGGAAAGCGGTTGTTATTTCAATTTTTGGGATTATTGGTTCTACTACTTTAATTTTAATTTTCGTTACACTCCTGTTTGATTTCCGTACAGCAGCTTCTGGTGTCGGTCCTATTGCGGGTGGTATTGTTGCACTTCTTATTACTGTAGAGAAACTTCAAGATTTAGGATTAGCTAATTTAATTGTTTTACCTGCTATTGTTCAGGCTTTGCAAGGTGTTATTGGCATGCCTCTTAGTTCAATACTTATGAAACGTTATTCAAAATATTATCTTGCAAATAGAGCGCACGATAAGAACGTTGCGAATATCTCTAATAAAAATGAAGATAAAAAAGAAACGATTTTTAGTAAAAGTCCATTACTTCAAAATAATGTTATTAGACTCTTTATTATGTTTTTATTAGCAAGTTTTGCTTTTATTATTGGAGAATTTACTGGCATTCATTACACACTACTTAGTTTATTATTTGGTGTAATTGGATTGAAGATTGGTTTGTTCGAACAAAAAGAAATGGAACGCAACCAATCATTCACAATTATGATGGTTATTATTATTCTCATCGTAATCGGTTCTATGGGCGGTATTAAACCTCACGACTTATGGGAATACTTACCTGCAATATTATCTATTCTTGTTATTGGTACAATCGGCATTTTAATAGGAGGCTTTGTTGGCGCGAAATTAATCGGTTGGAGACCTACTAAAGCTTTACCTGTTGCATTAACTGCACTATATGGTTTCCCAGGTGATTTTATATTATGCGAAGAAGTCAGTCGTTCGGTCACAGACAACGAAGAAGATAGAGAAGATGTATTTAATGAATTACTAAGTCCAATGATTATCGGTGGATTTACAACTGTAACAGTAGCATCTGTTATTTTAACAACTATTTTAATGAATTTTATTAAATAACGTAGGAGGAAGTTAACTTGATTTTAAAAAATATAAATTTAATAGATGGAACTGGTAATGATATTCAAAAAAACATAGATATTAAAATCGAAAATAATGTTATTGCTGAAATAGGCAAGAATTTAAATGGTGATGATGTTATAGAAGGAAATGGACAATATTTACTTCCTGGTATGATTGACAGCCATGTGCACGTAATGTTGGAAATGGAACCGTTAGAAAATCGCTTATCTACGCCTTTTTCATATAATTTTTATAAAGCTATTGATCATTTAAAACGAACAGTCGATGCTGGCGTTACAACTGTTAGAGATGCTTTAGGTGCAGATTTAGGATTAAAAGAAGCTGTAAATGACGGAATTGTACTAGGTCCACGTTTACAAATTAGTATAAACGCATTAACAATCACAGGTGGACATGGAGATAGCTATACAAAGTCCGGAATTCATTTACCACTTTTACAAGATGGTTATCCCGGTATGCCGAGTGGATTATGCGATGGCGTCAACGAAGTCCGAAAAAAAGCGCGTGAAATGCTTAGAGCTGGTGCGGATGTATTAAAAGTTCATGCAACTGGTGGTGTTACCAGTGCAACTGACCATCCAGACTACACACAATTTTCAGTAGAAGAATTAAAAGTAATTGTCGAAGAAGCACAATTTAGAAATAATCGTAAAGTAATGGCACACGCACAAGGTTTACAAGGTGTAAAACAATGTATAGAAGCTGGCATTCATTCAATCGAACACGGTATATATTTAGACGATGAAGCTGTAAAATTGATGAAAGAAAAAGATATGTATTTAGTACCTACACTTCTTGCACCATTGTCCGTTATAGAATTCGCTGCCGAATTAGGAATGAGCGAAAATTCCATAAATAAATCAAAGCAAGTCATGCAAGATCATATCGAAAGCTTTAAGAAAGCTCACCAAGCAGGTGTGAAAATAGCAATGGGTACAGATGCAGGCGTATTCAAACACGGCACTAACTTAAGAGAGTTAGAACTTATGGTTGAACACGGTATGACAGAAATGGAAGCAATCGTTTCATCAACAAAGACTGCAGCAGAATGTTTAGGTTACGATGAAGAACTCGGTACTATCGAAGAAGGTAAAAAAGCAGACTTTATTTTACTAGAACAAAATCCATTAGATGATATTGCAGTATTAAGAGATCCAAACAAGATTAAAGTCGTAGCTATAGACGGTAAAATCGTAAAAGACATTAGGTAAATACGAATCATCGACTATGATAGAGAATAATATTGCACTTATTACAAAGAGAAAAATAGTTAAAGCAGAGACAGTTAAAACTTCAAGAATAATTAACTTTTTGTTTTTCATTGATTACCACCTAAACTCATTATTACATTATTTTTAGACTAATTCTGTGACATCCATCACAGTAATTCCTTTAAAATTTGATAAAATTTTTTTAAAGGAGATGGTAATATGACTAATGGATTAGAAGTTTTAATATGGAAACAAAATAAAGTTGCTAAGAAGTTTATAGACGAGCAAGCTACTTCACCTCAATCTGCCAAAACTTATGAAAACTTAAATATTAAATACAACAGAACATTTACAAACTTATATAAAAAAGGGATTATTAAAAAAAGTGGGAAGAAATACTTTCTTGATAATGAAGAATGGAAGAAATTCAAAAAATCTTATAAGAGAATATTTTTACTTTAAAAATACAATCGAGTATATTTTAAGAATATAAGAATTTAAAACTGGATCAAGCAAGCTAATTATAATGAAATTCGTAGCACTTTGAGTTTCTGATATACACCCTTCAAAGTAGACATTTTAAAAATGAAAACTTTGAAGGGCGTTTTTCTTTAATTAGAAAGTTAGAAGTTAAATATTTGCTGAGATTATATCAACTTATCAAACATTGATATATTTATGAAAAGTAATCACATTAAAAATGACTGACCTCATAAATTATATGAAATCAGCCTAGTAAGATATTGTTTTTTAGTTGTCTTCTTAATTTTATATTCAGATTACATATTACCTATTGATAAATATTTCGTTTCTAAATATGGCTCTATTCCTTCTATACCGCCTTCTCGACCGTAACCACTTTCTTTATAGCCTCCGAATGGTGCATGTGCTGCTGATGGTGCACCATCGTTCCAGCCTATTACACCATAATCAAGCTTTCTATATATATCAAAGCCTGTTCTATAATCATTAGTGAAGAAGTAAGCTGCTAATCCATATTCTGTATCATTTGCTACTTTAATGATGTCTTCTAAATCATCATATGTCATAACTGCTGCGATTGGTCCGAATGTTTCTTCATGCATCACTTTCATTTCAAGATTTGCATGACGTATGACTACTGGCTTTAAGAAGTTTCCGCCTATTTTCAGTTGTTCGATTGGTAATGATAGTTCACCACCGTGTTCAACTGCATCTTCTATTTGATCTAATACTTTTTCTACTGCATTTTGATTAATTAACGGTCCCATATCTATATCTTGTTCTAAACCATTTCCTACATTCAAAGCATTTACTTTTTTAGTTAATAATTCTGTATAAGCTTGTTCAATGTCTTTATGAACAAAAATTCTATTGGCACTAATACAAGTTTGACCTGAATTTCTAAATTTAGTAGCAATTGTTTGGTTAACCGCTAGTTCTAAATCAGCATCTTTATGTACAATTATCGGAGCTAATCCGCCTAATTCCATTGTTACATTTTTAACACTGTCTGAAGATGCTTTTATTAACTGTTTACCTACTGGGGTAGACCCTGTAAATGTGATTTTTTGAATAATTGGGCTTTCTGTAAAAATTCTTCCAGCATCTCGACCACTTAAAACGACATATTGTATCGCATCTTCTGGTATGCCCGCTTCATGTGCCAGTTCAACCATGCGTATCGTCGTTAACGGTGTTTCTAAGGCTGGCTTACAAACTATCGTACAACCCGCTGCTAACGCTGGTGCCATTTTTCTAGCAATCATAGCTGCTGGGAAATTCCAAGGAGTAATAGCACCAACAACACCAACTGGAAATGAGTCTGTAATAATTTTCTTGCCTTTTTGATTAGCAGGTATCGTTTTTCCATAAATACGTTTCGCTTCTTCTTGATACCATTGTATATAACTATTAGCGTAGGCAACTTCACCTAAAGCTTCTTTATAAGGCTTTCCATTTTCTAAAGTTATAAGTTCTGCTAATTCTTCTTTATGTTCATCAATTAATTGATACCATTTTAATAAAAGTGCAGAACGATCATGAGCATCTCTTTCACGCCAAGATTCATATGCTTCTTGTGCATTACTTATTTGTTGCGTTGCTTCTTCTTCAGAAGTGTATTTAATTGTCTTTACGACTTCATTCGTTGCTGGATTGTATACTTTGAGCTCTTTCAAAAGTCTCAACCTCCTTAGATTTCGTTAAATATAGAACAACTGCAATACCATACCAAACACATACGATAATCCATTCATTTGGCCATATAAGTGATGAAGGCATTCCTGGTAAATAAATTACTATAAATGCGATACTTAAAATAACAGCCGTCCAACCTACAAACTTGCCACTTTTAATACGATACGGTCTTTCTAAATTAGGTTCACTTTTTCTTAACTTCAAGAAAGAGAATGCAACTAGTAAATAACCTAATACAACACCAATTCCACCTGCATCAACGATCCATACGAGTGCCGGACGTCCAAGCAGTGGTGCAACAAATGCTAGTAGACCTAGGAATAAAATACCATGTGTCGGTGTTTTATATTTAGGATGAATAAATGCAAACCATTTAGGAATCATATTATTTTTAGCCATAGCATATAGAATACGACTACCACCAATAATAAAAGCATTCCAGCTTGTTATAATACCTGCAACGCCACCTAATACAAGTAATACACCAAATCCACTAGATCCAAATAAATTGACCATAGCATCCGCTGTAGCTAATTCACTTGAGCCTAACTGACTAGGTGTTAACCCTGTCGCTACACCAAATACAATTAATAGGTAAAATATAACTAAAGCAATGATTGAAATAATAAGTATGCTACCAATCTTTTTAGATGGTGCTTTAACTTCTTCAGCTATTTGAGGTATAACATCAAACCCTACAAATAGAAATGGAATCATGATGAGAACTGACATTGTTCCTCCAACACCATGGCTGAATAATGGTTTAAGTTGAGTAAATTCACCATTAAAGCTCGCTCCGAAAAATAATAACAATCCTACGCCTACAATAAATATAGTAAACACTGTTTGCATAATAGCAGCTGGCTTAACGCCAAAGTAATTTAGTGAAGTTAAGATAACACTGCCAATAGATCCTATTAGAACCCATGTTAAGTAAACGTCCCAACCTGCTAAGTTCCACAACAATCCTGTATGTTCAAAAGGTATAACGTAATCTATAACTGTCGGTAATGCAACAGCTTCAAATGTAATGACTGATACATATCCAAATAATACTGACCAACCTGAGAAGAAAGCTACACCTGGACTGAACGCTTTCTTAACAAAGACGAATCCGCCTCCTGTTTCAGGTATTGCAGATGCTAGCTCTGCATACGTCAATCCTATAAATATTACTAATAAACCACCTATTACAAAAGCTATGATACTTCCTAAAAATCCTGCTTCAGAAATCCATTCTCCCGAAAGTACAACCCAGCCCCATCCAAGCATGGCTCCAATCGCGAGAAACAATACATCTGCTATGTTCATTGTTTTATTAAATTGAGAATTCATATTCATACCCCATTTTCATTAGTCCTATTTATTAAAGACTGGATTCTAAAATCGATAAACCTTTGTTTAGTTCTTCGTCTGTAATGACTAAAGGTGCTAAAAATCTAATCACGTTACCGTTTATACCAGCTGATAATAATAATAACCCATTATCGTTAGCTGTTTTCACAATTTCTGATGTTTTTAGCTTATTTGGTGCGTTTGTTTCTGGATCTACAATTTCCATTGCGACCATTGCACCTAATCTACGAATGTCTCCAATAAAATTATGTTCTAATTTAAATGATTGTAATGTTGTTTCTAGAGTTGCGCCAAGTTGCTCAGCTTTAGCATTCAAGTTTTCTTCTTCTATAATTTCTATAACTTTAAGTGCAGCTTCACAAGCTAGAGGATTTCCGGCATATGTACCACCAATCTCACCTGGGTTTGGACTATCTATAATTTCACTTCTA
Organism: Mammaliicoccus sp. G-M28; assembly: GCF_022386595.1. Taxonomy (NCBI): domain Bacteria; kingdom Bacillati; phylum Bacillota; class Bacilli; order Caryophanales; family Staphylococcaceae; genus Mammaliicoccus; species Mammaliicoccus sp. G-M28. The sequence goes on along the minus strand of NZ_JAJNIF010000005.1, from coordinate 39,878 downwards.
CCTACAACACCGCTTAATGGAAAACCTGCTGCAAGAGATTTAGATACCGTCATTAAATCAGGTACAACATCAAAATGCTCTATCGCGAATGTCTTTCCTGTTCGAGCAAATCCAGTTTGTATTTCATCTGCAATAAATACAATTCCATGTTCTTCACAAATATCTTTTAATGCATGAATGAATTTTTTGTCGGGGATAATAAATCCGCCTTCACCTTGTACTGGTTCAATAACGACACAAGCAACTTCTGTAGGATCAACTGTAGCTATAAAGAAGTTCTTTAAATCTTTAATGACTGAGTCGATATACGCTTCATCACTCAAACCTTCTGGCTTATCAGCTAAATAAGGATAAGGTGCTTGATATACTTCTGGTGCGAAAGGTCCAAAACCAAATTTATATGGTCTAACTTTACTAGTCATAGACATTGTTAAATTTGTTCTTCCGTGGAAACCTCTAATGAAAGATACAACTTGTTGTCTTCCTGTATATTTACGAGCTATTTTTACTGCATTTTCTACAGCTTCAGCTCCTGAATTAAGTAATACTGTTTTCTTTTTATGATCTCCTGGTGTAATCTCAGCTAATTTTTCAGCTAACTTAATATAGCTTTCATACATAATGACATTAAACCCAGGTAATATAAATCGTTCTAATTCATTTTTTAGATGTTCAGTAATTTTCGGATGTGAATGACCGACATTTAATGTACCAATTGCGCCTGCAAAGTCTATCCATTCTTGTCCCTCATTATCTGTAACAGTTGCCCCTTTAGCAAAGTCAGCTATATGTGTATTTCCATTACTGACACCTCTTGCTACATATTCGTTACGTAGAGATACTAATTCTTCTTGAGTCTTACCCATCTAAAATCCCTCCTATTGTTTATTTAATACATATTAAAAAATTATTGGTATAATGAAAAGTACCAGTTTCCATTAATTTATAGTACCAGAGGGGTGGAAAGTATGACTCAAACTTACAAATATAGAGAAATTTATCTCAAAATAAAACAAGATATTCTCTCGCAACAATATAATAGTCACGAAAAACTACCTTCAAAAAGACAACTTGCAAATGATCAAAGTGTAAGTATAAATACTGTTAAAAATGCTTATGAACAACTTTTTGCGGAAGGTTACATTTATACGAAGGAAAGACAGGGGTATTTTGTTGAAGCGTTGAACAAACTGATTATACAAGATCATCACGTTTCACAACCATTAAACAATAATCCAAATCAAATTAAATCATCATTTCGCTATTCTTTATCTCATATGACGACAGATATCTCACAATTTCCAATTGATTTGTGGTCTAAACATGTCAAAGAAGCTTTTTCTACCTTCAAAAATGAAATGTCAGAAATACCTATTTACAAAGGACCTTTAGAACTTAGAAAATCTATTGCACAACTCATCTCATATAAAAGAGGTGTATCCTGTTATCCTGAACAAATCATAGTAAGCTCAGGCACAGCTAATTTATTAAGTACGTTATTTAAGACACTATCCGACAATCAAAAAATCGCAATTGAAAATCCCGGATATTCACGTATGAGAAAACTATTTATAGATATGGGGCAAGAAGTCGTAAACATACCACTCGATCATAAAGGATTATCGGTTAATACATTAAAGACAGAAAAACCAGATTTCGTTGTGACAACACCTTCTCACCAATTTCCTACTGGAACAATTATGCCTATATCTAGAAGAATAGAATTATTAAATTGGGTGACTGAACAAAATAAATACATTATAGAAGACGATTACGATAGTGAGTACAAATACGGAACAGACAATATCCCCTCATTATATAGTTTAGATAAAAATGACCGAGTCATATATTTAGGAACATTCTCAAAAACTTTAATGCCAAGCTTAAGAGTAAGTTATATGGTATTACCATATCCACTACTTTATAAATTTGATTTAGCAACAGAGACTTCAATTACCGATTTAAGTTCAATTAATGCCTATGCACTACACCTTTTTATCAAATCAGGAAATTACGAGAAATATATTCGAAAAATGCATCACATATATACAGAAAAAAGAGAGCTATTCTTAAAAATATTATCAAAAGAATTTAAAGAAGATATCACGATTTATGATATGCAAGCAGGTCTTCATTTCTTATTAAATATAAAAACCACACTGAGTTATAAAGAAATAGAACAAAAAGCACATGACAATAGTATAGAACTCTATACATTAAGAAGATTTATGGTTGAAGAACCAGCAAATTCATCAATCAAAACGTTGATCATAGGATTTGCTAAAATAGAACTAGAAGATATTGAGCCTGCAATATTAAAATTAAAAGAAATCATTTATAACTAATTTAGGCTTAAGCAGATTTGAGCCGAATCGCACGATATCTCTGAAGTCTTCGTGCGTTTTAACCCGATTTGAGCTGAATCGCACGATATCTTTCTTCTTACTTATCTTTAGTTTTAATTTGGTAACTTGTTTCACTACTAAATGTTTTGCCATTTCTTAAAATAGAAGGTGCACTATCACCTAACAAATGTATATCATCAGGTATAGATTGTGTTTCTAAAGTAAAACCGCCGTGCTCTTGAATTGTGTGATCATGGTCGTTCCAATCTACATCATTCAAAGTGAAAATAACTACATGGTCTTGATCAGTTTTCATTTCAATTTCCAATTCATCATTTGAAACTGTAAATGACTCATCTCCTAATTTAACAGGATGATCTATTCCGTTAAATTGCTTAATTTGTGACAAGCCACTCTCAAAAACATCTCTAAAAGTAAGTATCTCTTTTTTTATTTCTTCATTAATATTTACTGTATCCAATGACTTCACAATTTGATTTTCTTTTAATGGATAAAATTCAATTTCATTATGAATTCTATGATTTTCAATCGTTTGATTCGTCTTATTCAAATTAAAATACACATGATTCATTGGGTTAAATAAAGTATCTTCCGTACTCGTAGCCTCATAATGAATTGACCACATCATTTGAATTAAATCATATCGGTGCGTTACTCTTATTTGTATATTACCTGGGAAATAGTCATCTTCGGATTTCATATCAGCTGTATAAATAACCGTAACAATCTTATCTTCATTTATAATTTCATAATCAAATACGCGTGAATGCAACCCATTAGATCCACCATGCAAATTATGTTTAGCATCATTTTGTTCTAATTTATAATTTTGACCATTCAATTCAAATGTACCATTTTCAATTCTACCACCGTATCTACCAATAGTAGCCCCAAAGAAATAAGGATTTTCTTCATAATATTGGACTAAGTCATCATTCTCATTTGGACCAAGAACGATAGACCTACCATCAACTTTCCAATCTACAATTCTCATGCCAAAATTAGTGAATTTAATTTCTGAATTTCCGTCATAAATCGTAATTAAATCTATATTATTAGCATCATCCAGAATCTCAATATTAAAAGCCATTTACATTCCTCTATTCTTTAATATTAACGTTATTTAGTTAAATTTTAGCATATCATATAATTGTAATTCTAATTAAGTTATACTTTTTATATACATATTAGTAAAGAAACGTTTTAAAAGGAGGCATATCACATAATGGTAAAATCTTTTTTAACACACTTTATAGGCTTTTTAATTATTTTTTCAGCACTTACATATTTCTTTAATAGAGATTACACCGCGATAGAAATCATTATTGTTTCTATAGTTTATGGTATTATTATGGCGCTTATTAATAATAAAAAGAAAAAGGAAAAATGACGCATATTGCTCATTTAAAATATCAATGATACCATTTTAATTAAATAATTAATTTCCGAAAAGAGGACACTTTATGAAAGTATCATGGATATTATGGTGGATATTAACTGTTATTGAACTTGGATCATTTATTCTTATGGCTATCTTTTTATGGTTTAGAGAAATTGATGCTACCGGTGCTGTTCAAACAACTGAATTAAAATGGTTGTCTATCGGTATGGTCGCCACACTCTTTATCATGCCTTTTTTAACTCAAATAGTTTGGCTAATAATCAATATTATTACTTCAAAGAAAATGAAAACCCAACAATAAACTTTGTTTGAATTACAAAGTAACATTTCGTAATAGGTTAGAGTATTGTTTGAGCCGAATCGCACGATATCTCGAAAGTCTTCGTGCGTTTTAACAGTATTTTAGCCGAATCGCACGATATCTCTGAAGTCTTCGTGCGTTTTGCACGGATTTCAACCGAATCGCACGATATCTCCGGAGTCTTCGTGCGTTTTGAACCAGACCTTCAACCGAAATACAGCACTACTACTCACCTTACCAAATAATTGATAAATAAAACCCGCTTCCTGAAATCCAGGAAACGGGTTGTTTTTTTATGCTTTTGATTCTATCGGTTCATTCATACGTTCGTCTAAATATAGTTCTATTTCTTCTAAAGTCTTTCCTTTTGTTTCATAAAGTATATATTTCGAGAATAGGAAGCCTACTACACATATACCTGCAAACATAAAGAATATATTACTTAAACCAATACTTTGCATTAAAATCGGGAAGAATAGCGCTACTACAATATTACCTAACCAGTTAACCATTGATGCTATTCCTGTTGCCATCCCTCTTGCTTCACTCGGAAATAATTCTCCAACCACAATCCACGTAACTGCAGCCCATGAATATGCATAAAATATGACATATATACAAATAAATATAAACACGAGTGATATAGCCCACGTTTGTCCAGAATTTGTATATGGATAAATAATTCCTACTAGTAATAAGCATAATCCCATTCCAATTGAACCGGACATAAATAATGTTTTTCTATTAAATTTATCTACTACAAATAGTGTCGCTATTGTTGCTAATACAAAAACAATTCCTACACCTACTGTTGATATAACGCCACTAGCTGTTGATCCAAAGACATCCCCTAGTATTTGTGAAGAGTAATAAAATATCGTATTTGCCCCTTGAATTTGTTGTAAAAACGTGACACAACAACCTACAAATACTGAAAACGTAACTGCTTTTGTTAATTTAAAAGTCTTTTGTTCTTTACTGATTTCATCATTAATTTGTAAAATTTCTCTATATTCTCTTTCAGCTTCACGCTCTGGTCTAATTCTTTTTAAATTAGATAATGCTAAATCTTTAAAGCCTTTTTTAATTAAAAATCTAGGTGACTCAGGTAAAATAAATGCGCCTACAAATAAAATAATCGCAGGTATAACAGCACCACCTAGCATCCATCTCCATCCTTCAAAAACATCTATAAATGCATAGTTTACACCATAAGATATAAGCATACCTGCAGTTATCATTAATTGATTTAATCCTGATATTTTTCCCCTAATCGCTGGTGGTGATATTTCTCCCATATACATAGGTACTAAAGCTGATGCAGAACCAACAGAAATACCTAGTACAAATCGTGAAACGATTAATATTCCAGGACTTCCAGAAAAGGCACAAGCTAAAGAACCAATTGCAAAGATAATAGCTGTTATTAAAATCATCATTTTTCTACCAAATCTATCTGCTAAAGATGCCATCGAAACTGCACCTATCATTGCTCCGAGGAATAAAATTGAAGTTATTGTTCCTTCTAACATTGGGCTAACTTCCCATGTTTCTTTTATTCCAGGCAAAGCACCATTTATAATTCCTATATCATAGCCAAATAAAAATCCACCAAATGCACCAAACGCGTATATCAAATTTGTTTTTGGTTTTTGATTTCCCATTATGATTCCCCTTTGTTATTGAGATTGAAAATGATCACATTTGCTTAGTTAATCAACACATATTCTAAATTGAATAAAGTGGCTAAAGTGATGACTTGATCTTTTGTTAAACTTAATGATATGACAGTATGATGTCCCCCACCTTGTTTGATCCATTCTTTAATGCCATTTTTAAAGTCTGGTTTTACTTTCCAAATGACACGAGCAACTGGTAAATTTGGAGCTTCTTCTTCAGGAACAAATGATTCAACCTCATTTATTAACATTCTAAAGTTTGTACCCATATCTGAAATAGAAACAACTACCCCTTCACCTGCTTTACCATCGAACACTAATCTAGCAGGATCGTTCTTGCCTCCAATACCTAAAGGATTAACAACTACTTTAGGCTTTGTTTCTGCTAAAGTTGGATCAACTTCTAACATATGAGAACCTAAAATCGCTTCTTGTCCAGTTCTCATTTCGTAAGTGTAATCTTCCATAAATCCAGTTTGTTTATTGTGTGACATCACTTTTAGCAACCTATCAAGTGCTGCTGTTTTCCAATCACCTTCACCTGCAAACCCATATCCTTGCTCATTTAATCTTTGAACTGCTAAACCAGGTAATTGCTCCATTCCATATAAATCTTCGAAATTAGTAGTAAACGCAGTATAGCCACCCTCATCTAAAAATTGTTTAATACCAATTTCATATTTAATTTGTTCTTTAACTGATGACTCCCATTCATCCACTTCATATTTACCATAATCAAAATCATATATTTCTTTATATTGTTCAAATAAATGTTCTATTTCATTATTAGAAACCTTATTAATAACAGTTGTTAAATCGCCAATTCCAAAGTAATCAACTGTCCATCCTAATTGAATTTGCGCTTCTATTTTGTCACCTTCAGTTACAGCAACATTTCTCATATTATCTCCGAATCTCGCAACTTTTATATTGAAGCTTTCGTTATATGCATATGCTACATTCATCCATCGTCCAATTTGTTCTTGTATTTCTTTTTCTTGCCAGTGACCTACAATTACTTCATTGTTTTTATTTAGTCTCTCATTTATGTAACCATACTCCCTGTCACCGTGAGCCGATTGATGTAAATTCATATAATCCATATCGATTGTTTCCCAAGGAATGTGATTGTTAAATTGAGTAACAAAATGTAATAAAGGTTTTTGCAAAATTTTTGTACCTCTAATCCACATTTTTGCTGGAGAGAATGTGTGCATCCATGTGATCACACCTTGTACTTCATCTTTGTAATTAGCTTCTTTCATAACTGAAGTTATAATATCTTGTGATATAGCTAACTCATCTTTTAATTGAATTTTAAATGGAAAGTTCCCTTCTTTATTTAATGTATCTACAATAGTTTGTGCATTTGATTGTACTTTTTTTAGTGCTTCTTCTCCGTATAGTTCTTGAGAACCAACTAAAAACCAAAAAACTTTTTCTTTACTCATTTTAATTTCCTCCTTGAGTTGCTTGTCCGTAATATGAATTTTTCCCATGTTTTCTTTCATAATGTTTATTTAAAATTCTATTTGGTAAATACTCACTTGATTCATTTAATTGTTTAGTAAATAAATTCATCTTACATACTTCTTCAAGAACAACTGCATTCATTACAGCATGCTTCGGACTATCCGCCCACACAAATGGTGCATGTCCATGCAACAATACGCCAGGTATTTCAAGTGGATTAATATCCTGTTCTTTAAAAGTTTCAACAATTACATTTCCAGTTTCATGTTCATAATTTCTGTTGATTTCTTCCTCAGTTAAGTGTCTAGCACAAGGAACTGGTCCAAAGAAAGTATCAGCATGTGTTGTGCCATAAACTGGTACATCTAATCCTGCTTGTGCCCAAATTGTTGCCCATGTTGAATGTGTGTGTACAATACTTTTTATATCTTTAAATGATTTATATAAAACAGCATGTGTTGGCATATCAGATGATGGATTAAGTGAACCTTCTATTACTTCACCTCCTAAATTACAAACTACCATGTCATCTGCAGTCATAACATCGTAATCTACACCACTTGGTTTGATAACAAATAAATTACTTTCTCTATCAATTGCACTCACATTTCCCCATGTATATTTAATAAGTTCTCTTCTTGGCAATTCTAAATTCGCCTCAAATACTTCTTTTTTTAATTTTTCTAACATGTTTTCACTCCTAAATGACATATTGATTAGCATTTCTTTCGATATCTAATCCTTTTTTATATTTTTGGATGAACTCTTCATATTCTTGTACATCTTTTTCAGTTGGATAGATGATATTACCGTCTTCCTTATCAAAAATATACTGCTTTAAATATTGATTTAACGGTAACGACTGCTCATTGTTAACCATGTAGCTTGCAAGTACTGCCATTCCCCATGCTCCACCTTCATTAGCAGTCTTCAAAACTTCAACTGAACTATTTAAAGATGCTCCTAATATTCTTTGTGCGATATTTTTTGTTTTAAATATTCCGCCATGTACAACAAATGAATCAATCGTTACTTGCTCTTCTTCTTTAAGAATATCCACACCCATTTTCAATGTACTAAACGCTGACATAATATGCGTTTTCATAAAATTAGCTAAATTAAATTGACTATTTGGGTGTCTTAAAAACATCGGAATACCTTCATTGATTTTAGTTATATTTTCTCCAGAAACGTATCCATAAGATAAAAGATTTCCATTTTCTTCATCTGCCTGTTGTGAATGGTTGAATAGTCGTTCAAACAATTCATTTCTATCAACTTCTACGTTCATTAATTCGAAAGCTTCTTCAAATAAATTTACCCAAGCATTTATGTCTGAAGTGCAATTATTTGTATGTACCATAGCAACTAAATCTCCTACTGGTGTTGTTACAATATCTATTTCTGGATAAACTCCATTTAATGATTTATCTAACACGATCATTGCAAATGCACTTGTTCCAGCTGAAATGTTACCTGTTTTCTTTTCTACACTATTAGTCGCTACCATTCCCGTTCCTGCGTCTCCTTCAGGTGGACAAAGTGGCACTCCTGCTTCTAACTGACGAGAAGGGTCTAATAAACTTGCACCTTGTTCTGTTAAACGACCTGCTGATTCTCCAGCTTCTAATACTTCAGGAAGTACAGATTCGATAGACCAATCAAACTGTTCATTTTTAATTAAATTATCAAATTGATTTAATTTTTCTTGATCGTAATTTTTGGAGTTTGGATCTATCGGAAACATGCCTGATGCATCGCCAATACCTAACACTTTTTGCTCTGTAAGATACCAATGAATATATCCTGATAAAGTTGTTATAAATTTAACTTCCTTAACATGTTGTTCTTTATTTAAAATTGATTGATACAAATGCGCAATGCTCCAACGTTCAGGAATATTGAAGTCAAAACACGCTCTCAAATGATTTGCCGCTTCTTCTGTATATGAATTTCTCCATGTTCTAAATGGAACAAGTAAATCGTCATTTTTATCAAAAGCTAAATATCCATGCATCATACCGCTAATTCCTATAGACTTTACTTTCTTTATAGAGATATTAAATTTTGATTGAATATCATCTGTCATAGATTTATAACTTTTTTGTAAACCTATCCATACATCATTAATTGAGTATGTCCAATAACCATTTTCAAATTTATTTTCCCATTCATAATATCCAGAGCCTATCGTTTCAAAGTCCCTGTCTATCACAACTGTCTTAATTCTTGTTGAACCTAATTCAATACCTATAGATATTTCTCCATTCAATATTTCTGAACGAATTCCATCTTTAACCAAAATACCGCCTCCAAATGCAATCGCTTTCAAAAAGAAATATAACACCACTTGACCGTACATGTCAAATTTATTATTAATTTGTCCATATATGTATTTTGATCAAAAAAAGAAGAAGTGCTTAAAATTAAGCATTTCTCAGATGATATCGCACCAGAAGATATTAAATATTTAGATACTATTGAGTCAATTGAAGAGTCAATAATGGTAAGTCTACTTATGAAATAGCTGTTGAAAATTCACCATTTGTTTATCAAGTAAATTATTTTATTAAATTTAAAAAGATATGCCCTTAGACATATCTTTTTAAATGTTGATATACAAACACCAATATTAAACAAGTGATCATAAACACAGTGAATGAAATTAAGTAAAAACCTGTATTGGAATCAAACAGAGCACCCGCAATTAATATACCTAGTGGCATAGTAATTTGAGATAATGTTTGTTGAGTAGCAAAATATTTAGCTTTTATTTCTTCTGGGACTTGTTTTTGAACATATATATTTATAGGAATATTACTGAGCATTACTCCAATACCTATTAAAAACATTCCACACATATAAACAACAAGAATAATAAGGTCCTTAAACATAAATACAAATGGTAAACATATAATCAAAGTGCCTATGGAGATTATCAAATACGCTAATTGCACATTTAAGATTATTCCACCCTTTTTCTTAAAATAAGGATAGATAATTGCAAACAAAAAACCAGCTGTAGGAAAAGTCGCTTCTAAAAATCCAAGTTCTTTAGAACCCATATCGAAATATGTTACAAAACTTGCAGGTATACCTAAAGTTATAAAAGCAAATAGAAAATTAATTATTATTCCAGAAGTCACGACAAGTAATATATCTTTTTTTCTCTTAACAAAATTCCATACAGTTTTATAACTTTGTATGAAGCTTTCACCTTTTGACTTTTCTAAAGCTTCAATTTCCTTATTTTTATACGTCAATAATAGTGCTAAAACCAATGTAATAGTTTCTGTAACTAGCATAATAATTATGAAATTTTGAACTGGCATAATTGCATATATCAATCCACCAAGTATTGGTGACCCAATTTGAACACCATTTTGAATCGCACTTCTATGTGAAACTGTTTTATCAATATATTTTTCACCAACTAATTCCAGTAATCCGCTATTGAACGATAAACTCACCACTATGTCAGTAATATTCAAAATAATAACTAATATATAAATATATACTAAATTATTTAATGATTGGTCAATAATCGAATAGGCTATTATAGTTATAATTGTCAACAATTGAAAAGAAGTGATGAGTAATTTTCTAGGTAACTTATCAATGAAAAAACCAGCTATAGGACTTCCCACAATAAATAATACTGAATATATTACAACTAAGTATGAAAAATATTTTGGACTTCCAGTTATATTTAAGATATGGAACGATAAAGCGAATGTAAGTAATTTACTACCTATAACACTAAAAAAGGTTAAAAGAACAAGATATAGATAATTTTTTTTCATTGTATAACCTCATTTATTAAATATTTAATTCATTTTTGTAATAATGATCTAGTAGTAATTCGGAGACTTTCTTTTAAAATACCATCGAGTAACTGATTATACTCATTAGGTTCAATATACTTTTTGTATCTTAATAATACACTTCCTAAACCACATGCTCCATCATATAAGTATAGTGACTGAATATTTGGATCAGCTACTCTTAACTAGACAACTTTTATAAGGAAGGTTAGTCTTAATTTAAGAAAGTAGGCAATTCTTTTTATGAAAAAAAAGAGAAGGACTTTCAGTCCTGAATTCAAACTTCAAATGGTTCAATTGTTCAAAAATGGAAAATCTCGAAACGATATTATTCATGAGTATACTTTAACACCATCTGCACTCGACAAATGGATTAAAGACTATGATAAGACAGGGTCATTTAAACAGCAAGATAATCTCAGTGAAGATGAAAAAGAGTTGAAAAGATTACGTAAAAAAAATAAGCAGTTAAGGATGGAAACAGATATTTTAAAGCAAGCAGCGCTGATAATGGGACGAAAATAAAAGTTATTAGGCGAAATAGCCATCAATATTCGGTATCAGCCATGTATAAAACCCTTAAAATATGTCGTAGTACTTATTACTATGAAGTAAATGTCGTGAAAAAAGCAGAGAAAGAAGCACAAGAAAATCTACTGGCAGAAAGCATTATCAGTATATTTAATAAGAGTAGAAAATGTTATGGATCTAGGAAGATTAGAGAAGCATTAAAAGCCAAGGGTTTAGATGTTTCAGAACATTAGTGAACTTAATTTACAACTATCTGATTATATTAATTGGTTTAATCATCATAGAATTCATGATTCATTGAACTATCAAACGCCAGTGAATTATAAATTAAGTACCACATAAAAATTGTCCAGTTTACTGTTGACATACCAATTTTCTTGACTAATGTTACGGAACCAGTAGAAGGACGTCCGTTATTTAAACGGTATTTATCTTCTACAAGTTCAGAAACAAAGTTTAAATCTAATAATTTATCAACTCCTAAATAAAATTTCATCAATATTATAAAATATTTTGGTAATATTCGGTATTTTTTTAGCGATGACTCCTGCGGGAAAAGCATGATTCGAAGACTACAGGCTGAGAACATGCCCGCGGAAAGCATGCGCATAAAAAAATGCCGGCAAAGTCTAAGTCTTTGTCGACACTCTGAGAAATGCTTAAAATTAAGCATTTCTTCTTTTTACACTATTTCTTATAATAATTTCTGTATCCATAATTTTTGTTTCACCAATTTGTCCGGTGTTAATGGTCTTTAGCATCCACTTTGCAGCCTCAACGCCTAGCTCTTCTTGAGGGTGAGAGGTTGTTGTCAATGATATATCTTCTAGTTGGCTTAAAATTGAATTATCTTCACCAACTACTGAAATATCATCAGGGACCTGCTTACCTTTTGCTTTTAATTTTTTAATCAATGAATAAGCAATTTCATCGTTGTAACACACAAATGCAGTGGCAAATATTTCTTTATTCAATATTTGCTTAACAACTAAATCTAACACTTTCTCCATCGTTTCAGTAGTATAAGTAAATATATTTTCACCTTTAAAAATAGCATCCAATGTATCAAAAGCTTTTATATATCCTTTCATACGAAACTTGCCTTGCATATCATCTATCTTAGTTATTAAAGCAATATCTTCATGCCCTTCATTCAATAAATAAGAAGTAGCAAGATAACCTGATTTTGTATCATCTATACTGATATATGGAATATCCATTTCTTCATAACCAGCATTAATCATCAATACAGGAATATCCTTACTTTTAATTAATGAATAATAAGATAAATTAGGATTAAACACGTTGCTCTTAGTAGGTTCAACAATTAAACCTTGAATACCTTGGTCAATCATCATTTCTAGGCATCGACGTTCACCTTCATGTGTATTATTCGTACTGGCTAAAATTAAAGAATATCCATTAGTTCCTAGTATTTTTTCAATCCCTCTTATAATACTTGGAAATATGTAATCAGATAAGTATGTAACGATAACGCCAATTTTTTTGCTATCACCACTATTCATGTGATTATTTAAATAACCATCACTTACTATGGAACCTAAGCCTTTTTTCTTTATAATATAACCATCATTTACCAATAAATCTATCGCTTGTCTCACCGTATGTCGGCTAACATGATAAAATTCTTGTAATTTTTTTTCAGAAGGTATTGTTTCACCTCGCTTATATTCTTGATTAATAATATTATCTTTCAATTGATATGCAATTGATTTATATTTCGGCTCTCCCATAAAATTTCTCCATTCGCTCTTATAATTTCTTATAAAAATTATAACATATACAATATTTATATTTGAAAATGAAAATATAGATGACAAGATTTACTGTTACTCAGCACCCTACCTAAACTGATATTCTTTTATCTCATCCATTATTGCATTATATTTATTTGTTTTGTATCTTGATTTGTTAGATACGATAAAGAAGTTTCGATATAAGTTTAGATCGTTTGTTGTGATAAATTTTTTATCAAATGACTTTATAGAGAAGTTAGACAATATTGTATATCCCATGTTTTGTTTGACGAGCTCTAATATTAATTGATTATCGTTGATTACAACTTTTCTTGAGGTTAAGTCTAATTGTTGTAAGAGCATATCTTGGTAATATCTAATGCCGGACCCTGTTTCTCTTACATAACATCTCATATCGTTTAAATTTTCATTGATTTGTTTATTCTTAACTATCAGCAATTTATCTCTTGTTAACACTTCGCTATTTATTTTGTCATCTATTACAGGTTTCTCAATTATGCCTATATCTAGTGAATAATCTTTTAAACGACTTAATATATCTGCTGAGTTGTACACGTATATGTGTATATTTAAGTTAGGATATTTAGTTTGTAAGTAAATGGTTAAATCCAATAACATCGACTGTCCAAATGTATGACTTGTTCCTATTACAAACTTACCTTTCACTTCTTCTTTATGCTGATTAATCTTTGTATACAATTGTTCGTCTAATATGGCTAATTGACAGGCATAGTTATACAGTTCTCTACCTTCTTCTGTTAATACAATTTGCTTTCTAGTGCTTTCGAATATTTTGATTTGATATTTGTCTTCAAGTGTTTTGATATCTCTACTTATGGAAGGTTGTGATTTAAAAAGTTTTTCTGCAGCTTTCGTAAATCCTTCTTCTTCAACGATAACTTTTAATATATTTAATTTATCTTCCAACTCATCCACTCCATATCATTTTTGTTATATTATATATTTAAAAATAGCATTTCACAAATAACGCTCTTCCTTTTAAACTATAGTTAAGGGAATTAGGGGGCGTTATTATGAGTAAGAAATTCATATTGGGTGTCGGGTTTACATTCATTATCGCAATTGTAAGTATATTATTATCTAACTTGCCTATTTTAAATAAGGTTGGTGCTTTGGCTATTGCGATTATAACTGCGATTTTGTATAGACATTTTAAAGGGTACCCAACACAAATAGAATCGGGCGTTGTATTTTCTTCTAAAAAGCTACTTAGATTAGCCATCATACTTTATGGCTTAAAGCTTAACTTATCTACGATTGTTAATGAAGGTGGCACGCTGTTATTACTTGATGTTGGTGTTGTAACATTTGTTATTTTCTTTATTATTTTGCTCAATAAAATCATTAAAGGAGACAAAGATTTAGTCTTATTATTAGGAGTTGGTACAGGAGTTTGCGGTGCGGCAGCTATTGCAGCGATTTCACCAATATTAAAATCTAAAGAAAGTGATGTTGGTATAAGTGTAGGTTTAGTTGCAATTATGGGAACTATTTTCTCGTTAACATATACATTGCTCTATGCATTATTCCCTATGGATCCAGAAGTTTATGGGATTTGGTCGGGGGCTAGTTTACATGAAATTGCACATGTTATTTTAGCTGCTGATGCCGGTGGTACAGAGGCGCTTAGTATCGGGCTATTGACTAAATTAGGAAGAGTATTCTTACTTATTCCTTTAAGTATCATTTTCTTAGTTATCGTAAATAGAAAAAAATCTAATAAAGTTTCTCAAAAAATTGATTTTCCATACTTCTTAATTGGGTTTTTAGTAATGAGTGCCATTAACACATTTGTTCCAATTCCAGAGAGTGTTTCAAATGTAATTAGCACATTTACTACATTAATTTTAATTATGGCAATGGTAGGAATTGGATTAAACGTTTCATTCAATGACATAAAAGCAAAAGCTTTCAAACCAATGATTGCTATGGCTATAACATCTATCGTACTTTCAGTCATCACATTTTTCATAACAAGTATTTTATAAAAATTATAATAGGGTATAACATAGGCAATATTCAATTTTGAGAAAGATTGTGATGAAACTATGTTATGCCTTAAATTATTTTTCGTGCTATTTATATCATTATTCAACTATTTTTTCGTTGATCATGATGAAACAGCAACATATAAAGATACATTCACAGAAGCAACACATGCAGATTACAATGATGCATTTAAACTAGGTTCACAAATACCAAATGATTTATTAACAATTAAACCTTACGATACAGATAGCAATAATCATTTCAAAGGTGTCGGTAAAGTATCATCAGATAAGACTGGTAAATCAGGGAATGGGGCAACTGGTTTTGTCATTGATGATCATACAATTATTACCGCAGCTCACGTAGCTAGTGATGACGATGGTAATAAAGAAACAAAGCAATTTTATTTCTATCCATCTAAATCAGATCAACAAATTCCTATGAAATTTAAAGTTAAAAAGTTTTATACATCGTCTGAAAGAGACGTCGCTATACTCATTACAGAACAACGTTTATCTAAAAAGGTAAGACCATTAACATTAGCATCCGAACAAGAAATTAAAAAAATGCAAACTAAAGAACCACTGTACATGTTAGGATATCCGAGCGAACATCCGTACAATGGTCAACTTATGTATCAATCAAAAGGTTACTTCCTTAAACCAACTCAAAATTACATTGAGTATATCGGACATTTGCATAGAACAATCGGCTTCTCAGGATCACCCGTGTTTAATAAACACAATCACGTTGTCGGCGTACATTCACATGGCATACGACCAGAATTGCACATAAAAAATCAATCAACAAGAGACATTTATACAGGCGGACCACTCCTCACAGGAAAAACAAGAGCTTTCATTGAGGAGCATCGTGAATGATGAAAATAGATTTATCTTGTTACATGGCCCACATGAACACTTTTCTTATTTCTAAAAGATTCTAGCACTCCATTAGAAATTTCTTCATGAGTGAGCCATCGATTATCAATGTCATTGTATCCCAGTTTAATTATATGAACTTTATATTTTTCAAATAATGAATTATCCAAATTCATCGAACTATTACCTTTGCATAAATAAATTGATGTATTTTCATCAGCTTTAATGTTCTCTAATAATTCATAAAAATATTTATAATAACTGCTATGTATCCAAATAATTATATTAATGATGTTAATTTTCTCATCATTAATATAATTCCCAAGTTTTTTAAAGTCATTTGCGTCTGAAAAATCAAATTGTAAAAATTTTGCACTGTCATGATTATTTAGCAAATTTTTATATTTATTTTTATCTCTACTACATAATAAAACTTGATTTTCAACATTTATAATTTCTTGAGTTGCTTGTAACAGCATGCCTGATCCACCTATTATTAAAGTAGCCATTTTACATAATCACCTTATTTTTATAATCAGAGTATCTAAACTAAGTTATTATTTATTCTTGGTACACTTGTTCACACTTCTTTAGACTTGTGTAAATATAGCTGCCCTTACTTACACTTCTTTAGACTTGTGTAAATATGGCTGCCCTTGTTCACACTTCTTCCGACTTGTGTGAATATGGATGCCCTTGCTTACACTTCTTTAGACTTGTGTAAATATGGCTGCCCTTGCTTACACTTCTTCCGACTTGTGTAAATATGGCTGCCCTTGTTCACACTTCTTTAGACTTGTGTAAATATAGCTGCCCTTACTTACACTTCTTTCAACTTGTGTGAATATGGATGCCCTTGCTTACACTTCTTTCAACTTGTGTGAATATGGATGCCCTTGCTTACACTTCTTTAGACTTGTGTAAATATAGCTGCCCTTGCTTACACTTCTTTAGACTTGTGTAAATATAGCTGCCCTTGCTTACACTTCTTCCGACTTGTGTAAATATGGCTGCCCTTGTTCACACTTCTCTCGACTTGTGTGAATATGGATGCCCTTGCTTACACTTCTTCCGACTCGCGTAAATATAGCTACCCTTGCTTACACTTCTTCCGACTTGTGTAAATATAGCCACCCTTGCTTACACTTCTCTCGACTTGTGTGAATATGGATGTCCTATGATAAGAGAGTGGGACAACGAAATCTTGTCATAAAATTAGATTTCTGCCCTACGCTCTTTATTCATTCTATTGATTTGAGAATAATTGATCGTCTTTTGGTTGGTTTTCTAAATACACAATTTTTCCATTTGCATCTAATCTTGCTATATCTTTACCTTCTTGTGTGTAAACGCCTGTCTCATATCTATTACCACAAACTGCCCAATGTGTTTCGAAACTACCGTCTTCGTTTTCTGTCCAACCGTTATGCATATGTTTCAAGTCTTTGTTTGTTGTATACACACTTTTTACAAACTGTTTCCAAGCTTCTTTACCTTTAAATGTCTTATTATTCAATACAAATTCAATTTCATCACTAAATAATGCATTTAACTTCTGAAAACTTTCTTCACTATATCTTGATTCATCAAATAATTTAAAATAATCATCTAATATATTCATTAATTCACCTTCTTTATACTCGATTATATCTTGCATAACCTTGAAGTTAAATCATATTGTCTTATTACTTAAATAACAAAAAAGAAGAAAACAATTAAACAGATAAACAATAATAAGACACTTGAAAAGAATATCCAACCTTTATTTCTATCAGATTGATTCTTCTCCTTTTTGGATAAAAATGAATATATCATACCATCTTTCCCCATTAATATTACGATAGAATATGCCAAGAATATGAATGTAATTATAGCTAAAATAATAAATAATATATACATTTATAACACCTCTCTCTTTATTCGAGTGAACCTTACTTTCTATCTATGATAATGTATATAGTTACTATACACTCAATCAAACTTACTACAAATAGACTTTTTGAGAGGTTTCATATGATTAAGTATATTTTAAGAGATAAACCAGCTTGATTGAACGTTAGGACTTAATACATTAGCATCTACGTTTTGATCAAGTTCTTCTGAATAATAACTGTCTGTATATTGCCATAGTACATGTTCTCTTTCTGGCTGTGTTTCTTGATAAGCTGCTAACCAATATCCGTCATATGATTTTACTGCTGTTGCTGTATTATTGAGCATAAAGTCTTCATATGAATATAATAGGACTTTTTTATCTCCTGAATACTTTCTCATTTCTTCTAACCATGCTTGAGTACTTTCATCAGATGTGCCTGAAGTTACAGTTTCTTCTTCGTAATCATTAATGTAGAAGCTTGCGTTCGGTGCTCTATTATATAATGATTTTGCTTCTGTTCGTGCATCACTCGCATTTTCGTACATGCTATATGAATACACACCATATTTCATATTATTTGCTTCTAATAATTTTGAGTTTGTTGCAAAAGTTGCATCTTTATAATCTGATCCATACTGTGCTCTTAATATAATAAAGTCATAATTTGCTTTTAATTTTTTTACTTGTGCAGAGGTTAGTTTACCTTGCCATTCTGATAAATCAAGTATTGAATCTTCTTTAGGAACGACTGCCGCTTCTTTTGTTTCTTGGCTTTTTCTATGTTGTGTATCTTGTTTATTTTCTATGTATTTCTTATAACCATTTCCCATTGTACCTGCTTCTTTTGATGCTTCAGCAATTTTTGAGGGTGCATTTACAATAAAAATCAATAAGGTTATAGCTACGACGATGCGTACAAATCTACTAAACATTTAAATACTCCTTTGTGTATTACTGAAAAATTATTTCATGTTATCTATTATAGGATTACCGTTCTTGTCTAATAATGGTGTTAAACTGCTACCAGTTCCTACCCAAGCGTGTACATAATTAACGCCTGTTTCACGATCAACTACAACAGTAAATCTACCTAAAGATTTAATATTTTCTTTAGATTTCACATAAAATCTTTCGTCTTCGTTCTTATTACCAAACATATCATTCACTCCTTTTCTCCTGTAATGGTATAATACTTGCCGATATATTGAAATGATAGGAGAAGATTTTTATGAAAATTATAAACACTTTTGACGAATTAAATGAAAAAATTAATGCCCATACGTTCACTTTGATATATGTTTCTAGTGAAAATTGTTCTGTATGTAAAGCTGATCATCCAATTGTGCAAAAAATGGCTGAAAATTATAAAATCCCAGCATATGAAATAGTCGCTAATCAGGTTCCTGAAGCAGTTGGACAATTAAACTTATTCACTTCACCCGTAGTCATGCTTTTTTACAATCAAAAAGAAGTCCACCGACAAGCCCGAATAATAGACTTTGATGAACTTCAATATCGTATTGAACAAATAAATAATTTATAAAGTTATTCTACTAATGTATAAAAGTCAATTCTTGTTACAACACCCTTTTCATCAGATGTGAAGGCAATTTTGTAACCATTTAAATTATAAGAATATTGACCTTCTATACTACGAGGATTTCCAGTTTTAGAATAATCCATACCATAAGATTCTCTAACATCATCTATAGATAAATTAAATTGTTCAGCGTTCGTCGGTTGTGCGTTTGCATCTAAACCATAATTACTATAGACATTTAAATTTTGATCATATAAGTTAATATTTTTTGCTTCGTCTTGATGTTCTTTTGCGTAATTTTCATGTGCAGGTGTTTCATAACCGTTTAAAGTGAAATTACCTGATTCGAATCCTTTTTTGAAAGTATCTGTTATAAAGAATCCTGGGTCGTAACTAACATATCCATTATAATAAGAAGTATAAGGTTGAGACGCTTCGCTTTCCATATTACCATTGCTTGCTGCATCCACTGTATTCCCGTTGCTAGCTGCACCTACTGTAAATACTGTCGCTAATGCTAAACCGCTTGAAACAAAAAATCTTTGAAAATTTGTTCATTCGATCTCTCTCCCTTTTTATAGATTATGTATCTAAAGACGATACAGCTACATCCTACTATATTGAATTTCAATTACAAGGGAGGAATAATAAACATTTATTGTATTTTTATACTTTTGTTTAATAGTATTACGTTTTAGTAATAACCTTAAAATAAGTTTGAATTCCTAAAAATATAATAATGCCAACTAATAATATTAACCAAACAACATTAAACTCGCCTGTCGTAAATTTCGTATATAAATTATAAATAACTAAAGCAAATATAAAATACACTACAGTATACTTAGAAGCGATAAATACATGTTGTCTTTCCATTTCATCTTGCTTCTTCAAAATAATCTTCCTTTCTTTTAAGAGAATAATTCATCTACAGTTACATCAAACACTTCTGCTAATTTGAAAGCTAGTGCCAATGTAGGATCATATTTATCATTTTCAATTGCATTAATCGTCTGTCTCGTCACTTTTACATTTTTACTTAACGTATCCTGTGACATTCCCATTTGCTTTCGATATTCCCGTATTTTATTCTTCACAACTTACCTACTCTCAACTGTATTTCTTCTTTACTATTAAAACATTAATTGCATATATAATGCCTAACAAAACAATAAAAAGTATTTCAGGATTTTGAGTGAAGACATTCTGTGCATTCCCATTTAAGCCAGAAAGTTTAATCGCTATATAGGACATGATAATCAAGAACATATAACCAAATGTGTTAGACAGTATTTCGAGTCTTATTCTCAATTGCCTTTCATCCAGTCTTCGCTCTTTTTTAAATTCTTTAGTATTAATTGCTATATATTTATAGTAAACCGTCCACATGACTAATGTAATAATAATAAAAAGTAACCATTTCAATACCATAAAAATTGCACCTCCAAATGTCAAAAGTTTTTTACATTTATTAGTCTAACATCTGAGATAAACATGTCAAATACTTTTTACATTTAGAGTGTTGATAGATATAAAACATATACTACTGTTTTTATGTTCAGGCTATAGCAGAGTGTGCTTTGGAGAGGTGCGTTATAAGCAGATTTCGGACCGCTATTTTATTTTATCGGTCCGTATTTCGCGTTTCTGGACCGCTATTTTATTTTATCGGTCCGTATTTCATGTTTCTGGACCGATATTTATTTTATCGGTCCGTATTTCGTGTTTCTGGACCGCTAATTTTATTTATCGGTCCGTATTTCGCGTTTCTGGACCGATATTTATTTTTATCGGTCTGAATATCTTCACATCTGAACATTTATTCCAAAACATTATGAACCTCCCTTCCGAAAGTGTATAATTACATTGAAAGCGTTTTGTTTAACATTTGTTCACTTTCATCCACTTAAATCACACATGTCAAAGTGCTTGTGACAAAGTTGCATCTACTATTCATTGTTAATAGGTATACATCTTCGTATGATTAAGTAACAAAATACTTTTTATGTAAGGGAAGGTGTGTTAATTATGGCAGAACAAACAGAAAAGAAAAAAGGCATTGGTCCTAAGGTTCAAGCTTTTGGTTCATTTTTAAGTAGTATGATTATGCCGAACATCGGTGCTTTTATTGCTTGGGGGCTAATTACAGCACTGTTTATTGAAGATGGTTGGTTACCTAATGAAGAACTTTCTACTATGGTAGACCCAATGATCAAATATTTAATTCCATTATTAATTGCATTTAGTGGTGGTCGTTTAGTTCATGGTTTACGTGGTGGCGTCGTTGGTGCTACTGCTACTATGGGGGTTATCGCAGCATTCCCTGATACACCAATGTTAATTGGTGCAATGATTATGGGTCCACTTCTTGGTTGGTTAATGAAAAAAGTGGATGAGTTCTTAGTTCCTAGAACGCCACAAGGTTTTGAGATGTTATTCAACAACTTCTCAGCTGGTATTCTAGCATTCATCATGGCAATCATTGGTTTCAAAGGTTTAGCGCCATTGGTTGAAGGATTAATGAAACTTCTTGGTATGGGTGTTGATTTCTTAGTTTCTCATCATTTATTGCCATTAGTAAGTATTATTATTGAACCAGCAAAAACTGTATTCTTGAACAATGCAATTAACCATGGGGTATTAACTCCGCTTGCATCTGAACAAGTTACTCAAGCTGGTAAATCTATATTATATACATTAGAGTCTAACCCTGGACCAGGTCTAGGTATTTTATTAGCGTATATGGTATTCGGTAAAGGTACAGCAAAAGCAACATCATATGGTGCTGGTATCATCCATTTCCTAGGTGGTATTCATGAAATTTACTTCCCATATGTATTAATGCGTCCTTTATTATTAGTTGCCGTTATTTTAGGTGGTATGACTGGTGTAGCTACATTCAGCATATTCGACTTTGGTACAACAGGTCCTGCATCACCAGGTTCAATTTTAGCCTACTTCGCAATAACGCCTAAAGGTAGTTATTTAGTCATGTTACTAGGTATCTTCCTAGCAACTTTAGTTTCATTCTTAGTAGCATCTATTATATTGAAAGTAACTAAAGATCCTGAAAGTGACCTTGAATCAGCAACTGCTGACATGGAAGCTCGTAAAGGTAAAAAATCTTCTGTAAGTGGTGCTTTAACTGGTGCTGATAAAGAAGACAAAGAAACTTCAGATGATGCTGAAGAAAAAGATGAATCAGATGGATTATTAGATGAGTATGACACTGAAAATGTAGACGCACATGATTTCTCAAATGTTCAAAAAGTTATTTTCGCTTGTGATGCTGGTATGGGTTCAAGTGCAATGGGTGCCGGCATGTTACGAAATAAATTCAAAAAAGCTGAATTAACAAATATTGAAGTAACAAACACTGCTATCAACCAATTACCAGATGATGCAGATGTCGTAATTACTCAAAAAACATTAACAGATAGAGCTATTAAAAAGAATCCAAAAGCGATTCATATTTCAGTAGATAACTTCTTGAATTCACCAAGATATGAAGAGTTAATTAGCGAATTGAAAAAATAATTCTAAACAAAGGAGTGAAGGTCGATGATGATAAGTAACCGAGAAAAAAGCATTCTCAAATTACTATCTGAGCGTCTTCACTCTTTTTTAACGATTCATGACATTGCTCAAGACTTAGGTATTTCGTCTAGAACCGTGCATAGAGAAATGAAAAGTGTTGAAGATACACTCAATAAATATCACCTTTCCTTAACAAGAGTGCCTAAATTAGGACTCCGCATTGAAGGTGAACCACAAAATATTGATACTTTCGTTCAATCATTAAATGAACAACATACGATTGATTTATCTGATGAAGAGCGAAAAGTGATTATTTTATACAATTTGATCCAATCTAAAGATCCAGTGAAATTATACAGCTTAGCTAATGAAATTGGTGCTTCAACACACACACTGAATAAGATTATTGAGCAGTTAGAGCCTGAGTTAAAAACCTTTGAACTATCGTTAGAACGAAGGCGCGGCGAGGGATTAATTTTAAATGGTGAAGAAGTAAATAAAAGACAACTATTAGCTAGATTTATGTTAGAAAAGTTAGACGGAGATAGCGTCTATTCTGTTGTTGAAGATCATTTTGTATATCACACATTAAATGAGACACATTTACAAGGTATCGTTGATATCGATAGATTATTTAATGTTGAACGGTTGTTAATGGATGAGCTTGGTACACTGCCCTATACATTAACAGAAGCTAGTTATTTAACTTTAACGATTCATATTGTATTAGCAATTGAACGTATTAAGCAAGATGGTCATGTAGATATTGAAGATGATATTTTAAACGAATTGATTTCAACAGATGAATTCAAAGTATCAGAAAGACTGACTAATGTGTTAAGTAACATTTATGATGTCACATTTAATCATTCGGAAATAGCATTTATCACAATGCATTTAAGAGGTGCAAGGCGACGTCATGAAGCAACATCATATGAGAGCACCGAAACGCATGAACAACGTGTAACGGAACTCATTGATTTTGTAAAAAGCGAAGGATTTTCTTTCAAAGATGAAGAGTCATTATTTAAAGGTCTAAATTTACATTTAGAGCCCGCTATTAACAGATTGGAAGCCAATATTGAAACATACAATCCGCTTACTGAAATGATCGAAACATATGATAAAGCATTATTCGAAGCTGTTTCGTCAGGTTTAAAGATTGTATTCAGTAATTATCATTTTCCAAAAAGCGAAGTAGCCTATATCGCACTTCACTTTGGTGGTATGTTAAAAGCCAAACAAAGTCGTTCATTACATGTATTAGTTGTTTGTAGTAGCGGCATTGGTACAAGTCGTATCCTATCCAATCGTTTGAAACAACATTTTTCTGAAATTACGCAGACGACCGAAGTATCCGTCAGTAGTTTAAAATCGATTGATTTCTCGATGTATGATGGCATGATTTCTACAGTTGCAGTTGATACTAAATATCCACACATTACAGTGAACCCATTATTACCGGAACAAGACGCTGAAAATGTTAAATATTTCTTGAAATTACAACATTCAATTGTTCAAAGGCAACAAGACAATCAGTCTAAAGAACAGCCAATATCATATGAAGATTATGATCATACAGTTTCTTTTATAGAAGAAAGCTTATCATTAATTCAAAATATGATAGTTGAAAAGAAGAAAGTAACACAGCTCAATCGCTATTTAGTTCAAACGTTATCTAAAAATCACATTATTGATGACACGCATAGTTTCAATGAAAAACTTAGTAAAAGAATAGAACTACAAGGCTTTGCATTAACAGATTATCCAGTTGCTATACCTCATTTATCAGATGAACTTATTAAAAAACCACAACTGATTATAACTGAATTAACTAAACCTTTAATGCTTAGAACGATAGAGAATGAAGAACAAGAAGTAAATTGGCTCGTAAGTATGTTCATACCGAAAAATTCAGAACAAGGTCAATTTATGAGTGAAGTATCATCCTTAATTACTGAGCATCTGGATGATATTGATCAGTTGTTAAATGATAGAGTGCTAATAGAAAATACACTCAAATCATTTTTCTTAAATAAATTAAAACAAAAATTAACGAAAACGGAGTGATTTAACATGACAAACTTATTTAATCCACAAAACATTTTTATGAACTTATCAGTAAACTCACAAGAAGAAGCTATCGAAAAAGCTGGACAAGCTTTAGTTGAAGACGGTGCAGTAACTGAAAAATATATCACTGCTATGAAAGAACGCGAACAAATTGTTACAACTTACATGGGTAACTTCTTAGCAATTCCACATGGTACAGATGAAGCAAAAACAGAAGTATTAAAATCAGGTCTCGTATTACTTCATATTCCAAATGGTGTTGATTGGGATGGAAACGAAACTAAAGTTGTTGTTGGTATAGCTGGTAAAGACGGTGAACATTTAGATATTCTTTCACAAATCGCGATTGTATTTAGTGAAGAAGAAAATGTAGAACGTGTCATCAACGCTCAATCTAAAGAAGAAATTCTTGCTATCTTTGAGGAGGTTGAACTTTAATGAAAGCCATTCACTTTGGTGCCGGTAATATCGGTCGAGGTTTTATAGGTAAAGTATTAAGCGATAATGGCTATGATGTGACATTCGTCGATGTTAATGAAAATATTATTAATCAAATTAATGAAGAAAAAGTGTATCAAGTAGTCATTGCTAACAAAGAAAATACTAAAGAACCCGTATCAGGTGTTAAAGGTATAAATAGTATTACTGAAACAGATAAATTAAAAGAAGCAATTTTAGAAGCAGATGTAATCACAACTGCAGTAGGTGTTAATATCTTACCAATCATCGCTAAATCTTTCGCACAATTTTTAAAAGAACGCGAACCTGGTAAAACATTAAATATTGTTGCTTGTGAAAATGCCATCATGGCAACGGATCAACTTAAAAAAGCAGTATTAGATATTACAGGACCTTTATCAGATGATATAAGTTTCCCTAACTCAGCAGTAGACCGTATTGTACCTCAAGGTCAAAAAGAAGGTTCATTAGATGTATTAGTAGAACCTTTCTTTGAATGGGTTGTTGAAGCTTCTAAATGGCAAGGTACTCAACTTGAAGATGTTCATTATGTTGATGATTTAACACCTTATATCGAAAGAAAATTATTAACTGTGAACACTGGTCATGCTTACTTAGCATATTATGGCCAATATAAAGGTTACAAAACAATCCTTGAAGCGATTCAAGATAAAGGAATTAATGACGGTTTACATGAAGTATTAAATGAAACAGGTGAATACCTCGTTGCAAACTTTGACGAGTTTACAAAAGAAGACCAAGCATATTATATTGAAAAAATAATTGGACGCTTCAATAACCCCTACTTATCTGATGATGTTACAAGAGTCGGACGTGGTGTGTTACGTAAAGTTGGACCAAATGATCGTATCGTAAAACCTTTAGTAGCTTTATCAAAAACAAATCAAAAACATTCAGAACTCGTAAAAGCATTATGTTACTTGCTTGAATATCAAGACGATAATGATAAAGAAACAGTTGAAAAAAACAACTATATCAATGATCATAGTGTTGCTGAATTCTTAAACAAATATGCAGAACTAGATTCAAATATTATTGAAGAAGTAATTATTCAATACACTTCTATTAAAAAATAACATTTTAAAAAGCCGTATTTTTAAATACGGCTTTTTACATGAATTAAATATATAATATTCTCATTTAATATTAGAATATTTCGTAATTCTCGATTTATTTTATTAGTAGAATTAATAATAATCTTACACTTAAATTTTATAGGATTATATTATATGTCCCTTTCGTTTGTGACAATTATATTATTTATATTATTATTTAATTAAATCCTACTCTTATTAGTTTACATACACTTATATTTAGGCTAAAATAAGTAAATAATTGATAAACGGAAATTATGAATTAAAAAATTAAAAACGCTTTCAAATTGATTAGACAAGCCTTCACGCTATATTGTATTTTTTCAATCATTGGAGCAAAATACTCACTATCTAGGGGGATTCAAAATGGCAATTTCTAAAATAGAAAATTGTTCAGATTTATTAGCACTTGTTACTTATGTGGACAAATTAAAATCTATCATTAAGAAGGATTTTTCACTTAGCTTTGAAGAATTCGCAGTTTTAACTTATATTAATGAAACAGATGAAGAAGAATATCATTTGAAAAAAATCATTAATAAATTAAACTATAAACAGCCACAAATTGTAAAAGCTGTTAAAAACCTATCACAACACGATTACTTTACTAAAAGAAGAAATGAATACGATGAACGTACAGTTTTAATTTTAGTTAATAAAAAGCAACGCAAATCTATATCAGAAGTTCTTGAAAAAATTGATAAAGAAATCGCAAAGACTGAAATAAACGATTAATATATAAACAAAACAGATTAAGGGCTGGGACAAATTAATTGTCTCAGCTCTTAATCTGTTTATATTACTTGCTTATCTCTTACGTTTTGATTCAAAAATTTAGAAACAACTTTTTTGAATTTTTCGCTTTCCTCGATAAAGGGTGCGTGACCTGAATGTTCAAATATTTCTATTTGTGCACTTTTAATATTTTCAGTTACATTATCTATATCAAAAGGATCGTATTTGCCTTTCACAATAAGTGTAGGTATGTTTATATTATCTACTTTTATATTGATTCCATTTATAGACCTAACTGATATTGCATCTTCTTCAGCCGACATGCGATAATATTTTTTCACTTCTTGATACCATTTAAATGTTGAGTTCGTATCATGAAATATTTCATTAAACAGAATTAACATCGCTTCTTCTTTACTAAACCCTGCTACTATATCTCTATGTTTAGCGATTAATTTAATAAATGGTTGTTTACCTTGATTAGATATTGACGATACAATTACTAACTTTTCAACTTTTTCTGGATGTTGATTAGCAAATTCTTGTGCTATAACGCCACCCATATCATGCCCCAAAATATAAGCTGATTCAATTCCCTCAGAATCCATTAAGTCTATAATATCATCGATATGATTTTGTATAGAAAATGATTGTGGCTTTTCAGATTTACCGTGCCCTCTTGAATCCATTGTATAAGTTGTATATTGATCTTTCAGAAGTTGTACCGTTGAATGAAATGTAGCTAAATTCATACTTAATGCATGTAACATAATAAGTGGTTTACCGTTACCGTGCTTCTCATATACTATATGAGTCCCATCCCTTGCTATTAATTCTCCCATAATCTGTACCTCCCTACTTTACAGTAATAATATACCCCTTTTACAATTTTTCACACTTATAATATTAATTTAATACCATAAACAAAAATGCAGAAAATGATTGTGGTCGACTAATCATTTTCTGCATTTTTATTATACATATTTTCTTGTTGAATATATCATTACAAAATATAAGATTATAAATAAAATAATCAACCAACTACCAAATGTTGTAATCATGATTGCCATTTCATTAGTAGTTACAGCAGCAATTGTTTTCTGTATTACTGCCAAACCCATTGCAGCCACTTCAAGCTTTTTCAAAAATAATGACACAACAACAAGCAGGACGCCAACCACAAAAATAGCTTGAAAGACAGCTATTGGTATAACATACATGCCTAATGATAAGCCGAATATTTTTAAAATGCATAAAATAATACCAATACTAAATAGCAGTATATTCGTCATCATGAGCTTTTGATTAGGATATAAATAACTGTGTTTCTTAATGATTATATATATAACAAGTGAAATTGAAAGGATAACTACAAAATAGAATATATATAATCCCGTTACAGCACTAAATGGAATTAATTTTTTATCAAATAAATATGCCATTAATAAGAAGTTAAGTATATAGAAAAGAATAGGATTATAGTTCACTATCACGATATTTCGTTCTACAATTTGAAGAATTTCCGCATGTGATTTATGTCTATATTCAGCATAGTCTATGTCTTTCTCATCAGAATTTTTCATATCTTTCTTTAATGAATGCTGCACTTTATCAATTTGTTTAGGTAAAATTCCGACATGTTGTAAATAGTCGTTCACATTTTCCAGCAATACTTCATTGTTTGGACGCATATATACACCACCTTCATTCTAATATTGTATAAATTAATCCCCCATTATGCAATATGTTATTACATAATGGGGGATTATATTCATCATTTATTTAGTATTTACCTAAATCAATACGATATACTTTAAATTGTTTACTTTTCGGAGTTGCTTTTGAAAGTTGGAAGTGCGCTTGATCGTTATTCACGTAAGCATAACCACCAGTATATTGATTATTTTGTACACGTTTAGTCGTATTATCACCTAGCACTGAAACAAGTGATTTCAGATTCACATTTGTTAAATCGTCGTAAATCATTGTAATTCGTTTCACAGTTTCTTTACCATCGTGGACTTTTGCAGTAATAATCATATGCCCATTTGCACTATCAAATTCATAATAATTCTCTCTGCCATTACTATCATCAGAGTATGAAAACATTACGTTAGGATACTTTGATTTAATTTTAGAAATTTTATCTCCAATTTTAATACCTTCAATTGCAACCGTACCGTCTTTATAAGATTGTACATTATCATCATTAATATTTAATTGTTTATCAGTTGCAGCATTTGCCTCAGCAAAAGTTGAAAATGGTAATACCATAAGGACCATCGCTATAATTAAGAGACATTTTTTCATATGAGGTTCTCCTTCAGTCTATGACTTATATGCTATGCATTTAACTGAGTATATTATAACACACACATTACAAAATGACCACTTTTGTTACAAACATGTAACAAATGCATTAACGCGCCGTAATTTAATCTAAAAATTCATTAAGTACTTTTATAAACTTTTCATTTTCTTCTACAAAAGGTAGCTCTCCTGATTCTTCAAATAGCTTAAATTCAGCATTAGGTAATAATTCAGCAACTCGTTTACCTTCACTATATAATATCTTTCCATCATACAATCCAGATATAATCAGTGTCCTTACCTTAATCTCTGATAATAATGAGACAATGTCAAAATCTTTAAACGAGCGCTTAATCGCAATTTCTTCTTCCATTGTTTGTAAATCATTAGATGGCATGTGAGATTTAACAAACTTTTTAGCTTGTTTTATATTTTTATATCTAAATCTTAATAAATATTTTTCTCTCTCTTGTTCAGTCATTGTTCTGATTTCGTCAGCATGTCTATCGTAAATACGATTATCTGGAAATGTCGTGTGATTATCGGTTGGATTGATCAATACCATACCATTTATAAGACTAGGATTTTTATATGTTAAACCTGTTGCAATAGTAGCTCCAAGTTCTAAACCAATTACATAAGCAGAATCAATAAATAATGCTTTAAGCAATTGCTGTATATCTGAAATATAATCATCTACTCGACTATCACTAAGGGTATCACTTAGTCCATGACCTCTTAAATCAATGGAAATCACTTGGTATTGTTTGCTCAATTTTTTAATGATCGGTGTAAATACTTCCATATCTTGAAAAACACCATGCAGTAAAATAACAGGATATCCATTACCTTTCGTTTTATAATGAATCGCAACATTTTCTTTAGTTAAAAATAATTTCATCATGCATCACCTCTTTCGATTTTTGTACAAACTTCTATTAAATCGCTTAAACTTTCAATCGTATAATCTAATTCATGCTCTTCAGGTGTACCTAATACAGAATTAGCCATCCATACAGTAATCATACCCATGGCGTGGGCTGCAGCAATATCATTTAAAGGACAATCGCCAACATAAATAGCATTCTTGGCAGTAACACCTAGATGCTTCATAATATCTTCAAATATTATAGGATCTGGCTTTCTAACGCCAACTTCATCAGACGTTGAAACATAATGTATATATGGATATATCCCAATTGCATTCATAACATGTGTAATATCTTCGCTTTTACCGTTCGTCACTACACCTAACTTATAACCCATGTTTCTTAATTTTTCTAAAACAAACAATGTATCATGAAAAGGAAAATGATATCTATAATGATGCATCTTATAATCATTATAAAACGTTTTCCAAGAAATTCTTTCTATATTTAATTTTTTAACTAATTCTTGATATACCCATTCAATATCTTCTAACCCATAGGGATTCAATGTTAAATATACCTTTTCAAAATCACGTCTTTGGACTGTAACCATCAATTCATGAAATCGTTCAAATTGTTCTTCCAAAAATTTCATTCGTGATTTCTCACGATCAACAAGCGTATCTTCCAAATCAAAAATAATCGCTTGAATATCACACGAACACATGTCATCATCCCTTTCATAGAAACATTTTAAACTATTCCATAAAGAAAGCAATACAATTCTTCAATAGAAAACACCAATCCTTTGTATACAGCTCTAAAGGACTGGTGCAGTAACGCTAATTTAAGTTTATATTAGAAGTGCGCGTTTAACCTTTTTCTTTCTTTCGTTGTTCAGTAATCATTAAGTACATCATGATTGGAATTGCGATGATTGATAAGACAATTCCAACAGGTATTTGTATCGGGCTTATAATCACTCTTCCAACTGTATCTGCAATAAGTAATAAAGACCCACCTATTAGTAGATTTAATATCATTTGAATACGGACAGATACTTTATAAACTCTACGAACCACTTGAGGAACAATCATACCTATAAATCCAATAATACCTGTAAAGCTAATAATGACCGCCGTCATGATTGCTGCTATTAATAAACAACACCATGAAACTACTCGAACATTGACACCAAGTGTTATCGCTTTGTCATCACCTAATTGAATAATTTTAATAAAATGACTCATTGCAAATAAAATTATAATACAAATGAGTGTAACGCCTCCTGTAATTTCTACAGTTATTGTCTCAGCAGACGAAACACTTCCGAACATATAAGAGACCATACTATTCACTTTATTTGGCTTAAGTAACAATAATATATAAAGTGCTGAACTGAAAAATGCTCCTATAAATATACCAGATAAGATCATGGTCGCTACGTGAAATGTCTTAACCATCGTTTCTGTAATTAATACAACTATAATAAGTGTTAACAAACTAAAAAATATAGAAAATAATGGTACAAACCATATCGAAACACCTAAGAATACAGCTAATGCACTACCAAATGTTGCACCGCTTGCTAAACCTAATGTAAAACTATCTGCCAATGGATTATTTAATATCGTTTGGTATATTTGACCACTTAATACAAGTCCCATACCAGCAATTAATGCTAACAAAGTTCTAGGTACTCTTAGCTTATAAAATATTGTCCAATCTAGTTGATTTTCAAATTTCCATGTTATACCGGTCGATCCAACAAACAATGAAATAACAATAGCTAACAATAGAACGAGAAACCATAATGTAAGCAGTTTATAGATTTTTATATTTTTAGTCATAAACTTTATCTGAAAGTTCTTTTAACCCTTTAGCAAGTCTAGGACCTGGTCTTGAAATCATATCTGCATTTAAAGCATGAACATGTTTCTCTTTAACAGCCTTAACTTGCTCAAAGCCATCTCTATTGTTATTTAATTTCTGATATTCATCTTCATTTTGTCCGCTTGTCGTAATCATCACATCCGGATTCCTTTTTAAGATGCTTTCTTTATCTGTTTTTATCCATCCTTCTTGGTCATGATAAATGTTTTCTGCTTTTATAGAATTTAACATATCATCATAAAATGTATTCGATCCTGAAGTATAAATATCTGGCTGTGAAGATATTTCCATAAAGACCTGTTTACCTTGTTGTTCTTTAGGGACTTCTTTAATAACATTGTTTATTTCACTTTTAACTTTACGAACGAGTTGTTTAGCTTCTCGTTCTTTACCTGTAACTTTACCAACTTGTTTAAACGTTTCATACATTTCATTAATTGAATTTGCATCATCAATATAAACCACTTTAACACCTGCATCACTCAATTTTTTCAAATCTTTTTCTTGAGTAGATTGATTAGATTCATGCGCTAAAATTAAATCAGGTTTTGCTTTTAATAAAGCTTCTGTATCCAATTTAAAAGCATCGAATTTCTTTTTATTTTTAACATCTTTAGGATAATCATCGACTGTTGATACCCCAACTACTTTATCCCCAAGTCCTAATTCATATAATATCTCTGTGTTGCTTGGAATCAACGACACGATACGCTTATCTTCTTTTTTATCCGTTGATTCTTGCTTCGTTTCTTTATTACTATCAGAATTCCCACTTTGGCAACCTGATAGCACAATCAAAGCCGCTAAAATTAAATAAATTACATTCAGTCTTTTCATAACTTCTCTCCTCAGCATGTTTATTAAAAAATGGTACACAAAAAGGCACAGCTCAAATAAGATTGAGCTGCACCTCAATTAAAACATTTTATTTAATTACATAGATTCTGGAGCTGAAACGCCAATTAAAGCTAAAGCATTACGCAATGTAATACGTGCCGCTTCAATTAAAGCTAAATGTGCTTTCGTCTTATCTAAATCATCAGTTAATACTTTTTCTGCATTATAGAATTTATGGAATTGTGCAGCTAAATCTTGAATATAGTTCGTGATACGATGTGGACTGCGAGATTCAGCAGCAGAAACTATCGTAGGTTCAAATTCAGCAATTTTCTTCAATAAATCATAAGCTTTTTCATGTGTAATTGATGATAAATCAACATTTTGATCAATCGTTATATCTTTTTCATTAGCTTGACGAATAATTGAAGATATACGAGCATGTGCATATTGTGCATAATAAACTGGATTATCTTGTGATTCTTTCTTCGCAAGTTCCATATCAAAATCAAAGTGTGTATCTGGACTACGCATTGTTAAGAAGTAACGTGCTGCATCAATACCCACTTCATCCATTATGTCTCGTAATGTGATGGCATTCCCAGTACGTTTACTCATCTTCACTTCAACACCATCTTGTAACAATCTTACCATTTGCATAATTTGTATTTCAAGACGTTTTGAATCTACTCCGAATGTTTCTAAAGAAGCTTTTAAACGATTAATATAGCCGTGGTGATCTGCACCAAATAAGTTGATCAGTTTGTCATAACCACGTTCAACTTTATCATAGTGATACGCAATATCTGGTAAGAAATAAGTGTACGTACCATCTTGTTTAATCAATACGCGGTCTTTATCATCACCAAACTCAGTCGTTTTTAACCAAGTTGCGCCATCTTGTTCATATGTGAAACCTAGCTCAGTCATTTTATTTAATACTGCTGTAATTTTGTTTGTTTCATATAAAGAAGTTTCACTAAACCAATTATCAAAATGGATATTAAAATCAGCTAAATCTTGTTTTAATTTAACCATTTCATAATCTAAACCAAGTTGACGGAAAGTTTTAATACGAACATCTTCTGGTTGATCCTTAATTTCAGGTTGCTTCTCAGCTAAATCTTTACCAATTGCGATGATATCTTTTCCGTAATAACCATCTTCAGGTAATTCAGTATCTTGTCCTAAAGCTTGGTTATATCGCGCTTCTATTGAATGAGCTAAATTCTCAATTTGTTTACCTGCATCGTTTATATAATATTCACGTGTCACATCATAACCAGCAGCATTTAAGACGTTTGATAATGTATCACCAACAGCAGCATTTCTTGCATGTCCAATATGTAAATCTCCAGTTGGATTTGCTGAAACGTATTCTACTATGATACTTTCATTCTTACGTTCTTCTGATTTACCAAATGCTTCACCTTTAGTTAGTGCTGATTTGATAATATCAGTTAAATATTGTTGATCTAAATAAAAATTAATAAAACCTGGGCCAGCAATATCAACTTTCTTAACATTTGCTTTAGTCGTATCTAAGTTATCCACGATTTGGTTCGCTATTTCACGAGGATTTTTACGTGCAAGCTTAGTTAATACCATTGCGATGTTAGAAGAGTAATCTCCATTAGCAGGGTCTTTAGGTGATTCTATTTTAATTTCTGGAACTGATTCAACAAGTTCGGCTTTTAATATGCTTGCTTTGATTTCTTCAATTAACGTTTCTTTAACTTGGTTAATAATATTCATTCATTTATCTCCTTAAAATTAATTTGAAATTGATATGTCCCGAGTAATCCTGTGTGGTCACTTAATTGATAATGTATCCTGAGTTTACCCTTATTATCATCTATATAATGTTTAATTGATAGTGTTTTGACAGTCATTGTCATACGTCCGGCTTCAGTATCATAATAACTAATTGTTTCATGTCCTTCGACAAAGTGAAACACTGTTTTAACTGTGCCAGTACGGTGAATTTTCACACCATCATCATCTATTTTAAGCATATTTTTTACTATTTGGTTATCAATCGTTTCTTCATATCTAATAATATCACTATTTCTTCTATGATATGTACCGGATGTATTTGTTTGAAACGTTGATTTATCGCCATTTTGTTTCACAACTTGTTTAATATTAATGTTAATATTCTCTTCCATAGTTGGCCACCTCATCGTTTAAGAACGTATATCATTATAGCATATTTGACAAATAAAATTAAAAAAAGCAGGGCTAAAAGCGCCTGCTTTTTTTAGTGTCCTAGCTATAGTAGCTATCAACTATTTTACTTATGAAATTGTGAAAAGACAATAGCAATTTACTTGAATTGTTATATTTCACAATTAAGTCACAAAATTGACATATTTAATCCGTATCAAGTGATGATTTTAATTCCTCACTACTATTATTCCACATTTCTTCACTATGCTCTTGAAGGAAATTTTTAAGTACGATTCTATTTCCATCACCAATTTGGTCAATTTTAATATGATGCTTCATAGATTTATCCATCATATTAACATGCTCTGGCATACTTTTATATCCACGCTTTTTAGGTTTGTTAACCATTAAATAACAACCCGTTAATCCTGCATAATAGGGTCCTTGTTCACCACGTTCTGTTGTAACCCAACAAAGCCAATATTCTTTAGCTTCTTCACCTTTAACTTCTTCTATATCTTTAACCCATTTTACACGCTTTTCCACTTCTGCTCTTGCGTGCATTGCGCCAACATCTATAAAAGCACTTTGCTCTGCTACATCAACGAACACAGGTGCAACGTTATCTAAACTGATTGAACCAATATTTGTGCCTTTATGTCCATCTAATGGATCATTTTTTATTATATTAAATTGAAATCCTTTTTTTTCAGCCAATTGTTTCACCTCATTTAATTCTTGCTTACATCATACTAGAGTATTAGATAGACATTCAAGTTTGTAATCTATACGAGTTCATTTAATAAATTAATGATATCACCTTTAATATTTTCATCTTCCATTTCTAATATCAATTCTTTTGGATAATACAATTTATAATCAAGTCGTTTAATTCCTGTAATACTGTGAATTATGACTGATTGACTACTAATCTCTTTAATGTGGCCTGACTTTTGTAATAAATGTATCGGTTGTCGATTTGATCCAGGACGATCATAGTCGTATGGTAAGTCAGAAAATGAATCACACACAAAATAATACTCTGGGTCAATTCCACCCTTTTCAAATAGGTCTGTCAATTCACCAATCGTAATAATCGATCCATCAAATGGTAAATATTTAAATAAATCACGATTCACAAATCGTTTACTTAAATCACTCAAAATTTGATCTGCTTCTTCAGTCCATTCTTCTAAATAATACATTACGACTGTCTCATCTAATCGTATATAGTCTTCAATAGAAACTTCACCTTCAAAGAATGGAATTAAATATTTAGGCGCTTCTTTAAATGAATAACCTTGATCATAAAGTACTTTAGCACGTTTGAAACATCTATTAAGCAATACTTCTCCACCACGGCTTACTGGATGAAAATATATTTGCCAGTACATTTGATAACGACTCATCAAGAAATTTTCAACAGCATGCATACCACTTTCTTTAATAAGTACTTCATCTTTTGAAGGGCGCATTAAACGTAATACACGCTCCATATCAAATTGTCCGTAGCTAACACCTGTAAAATAAGCATCCCTTTGTAAATAATCCATTCTGTCTGCATCTATTTGAGAAGAAATCATGGAAATCACTAACTTATTGTCATGTGTTTTATTTATAACTTCAGCTACTTCAGTTGGGAAATCAGGCGACACTCTTCTTAACACTTCATTCACTTCTGTATCACCTTTAATTATCAACTGTGTAAATGCTTCATGATCAGTTAAAAATATTTTTTCGAAACAATGAGAAAATGGGCCGTGACCTAAGTCATGTAATAAAGCAGCACATAATGCAAGTGGTCTATCTTTATTATCCCAAGGTGCTCTTCCATCAAACACTTCATCCACCATTCGTCTTACGATTTCGTAAACACCTAAAGAATGGCCAAAGCGACTATGCTCAGCTGTATGGAAGGATAAATATAATGTTCCGAGTTGTTTGATTCTTCTTAGGCGTTGAAATTCTTTTGTTTTAATAAGATCCCAAATTAATTGATCACTAACATGTATATAACGATGAACAGGATCTTTGAAAACTTTCTCTTCAGGTAGCTTTTTCGTTCCATAAGCTTCTTCTGTCACTTTGTTCCCTCCATTTCTCATCTTTACTCTACTGTAAATTCGATTTCACCAACATGTTCATAAGCTGCTTTATACGCACCTTTAGTGAGTGTTTTAGGCAAAATAAACGTTCCACTTGAGACAAACATACCAGGTGTTAAAGAACGATTATATTCTTTAATATTAGAAATGAGCCACTTAACAGCTTTAGCTGGGTGACCTTCTACTTCTGTACTATATCCTGATGCAAGCTCTTTACCATCTAATAATAAAGTCCCTTTTATGTTATCAATGTCTTCGTATGTTAATTGCTTAGGCTCTCCATAAATGACGCCACCACTTACTGCACTATCTGCAATAATTTCGTTAACTGTTAAATTAGGAAACCAATTGCTAAATCGAGAATCCGGTATTTCGACTCCTGGTGCAATAAGGCACTTACGCATAATATCTTCTAAACTATCTTCTTCAGTCAATTCTTCTTGAACAATAAAGACCAATTCCAACTCTGCTAAAGGTTCGTTTAAATCATTTAAATAAATACGTGGACCAAAAATAGTCGTTTCACCCATCGCACCGTATAAAGGTGTCGTTGAAGAAAAGATATCTCTTGTTTCTTGGCTCGTTAAACTAATTTTATATCCTTTATGAACTTCTGTTTCTTCCTTACGTTGCAAGACACCTTCTTGAATATCATAAGCTGCATGTTCAGTAATATTCGAAGGCAAAATACCATTTGGAATAATTTTTTTATTTTCATAAGCTTCATAAAATTGAGAAACCCATTTATTAAGTGATTGTTCCATTACAAACGACCTCCTAAAAAGTTTTTTTCATAAGTGTTGTGCTCATTGCATCTCCAAACAATAACTCTTCATACTTACGAATTACTTCAAAACCTTCTTTCTTATAAAAGGCAATACCAATGTCGTTCTTTCCATCAACTTCTAAGTATACTTCTTTGTATAAACCTTTATATTGGTCTAGACCAGCATAAAGTAATGCTTTACCATAACCATCACGTTGTGCTTCAGGTAGAACATAATGAGAAGAAAGATATAGCTCAGTTCCTTTAATAAAGTTCGCAAAACCAACAATCTTTTCTTCATCTTCTGCAACAAAGAAATCAGAATCATTAATACGTTTCTGAAGCATCTCTTTAGAATAAGATGCATTTAAAAATGCCGTCACCGTGCTAGCCGTATAAATATTGGTATACGTATCATACCAAGCTTTAGATGCTACATTTTTAATTCCAGAATAATCTTCTATCGTTGCTTTTCTTACATTTGCCATAAATATCTCTCCCTTATCTACCTTTCACATCAAGCATATGACCATGATGTCTATTATTCTATGTTTATTTATTCCCTATATACCATTACTACAATGTACACATTTAAATATCTTTCTATCTAACCTTATAAGCAATTATATCATTTATATATTAAAAACTATAATATTCAGAACACTTAATTATACTCGAAAACCCTGTAGAAATGTAGAATTTGTTAAGTAAGTTAACTCTTAATAATAATATTCATATAAAATATTTAAAAATAAAAGAAAGTGGGACATAAATAAGTTTTTTTGAAAAAATGAGACGAGTTGTAGATTAAGTCGGGAATTAATCTAAGAATTGAGGTGAGTTGTAGATTAAGTTAGGCGTTAATCTAAGACACCCTCAAAATCAACACTGAACAATGAAAGGCTGGGACAATTAATTTGTCCCAGCCTCAAGAAATATGGTGTTATTCTTTTATGATTAGTATAAATGTGCTTAATGAGCTTGAAGTCTTCGTGCGTTTTAGCCCGATTTAACCTGAATCGCACGATATCTCTGGAGTCTTCGTGCGTTTTAACCGGATTTGACCTGAATCGCACGATATCTCAAAAGTCTTCAGTCAAGTCCATAATTTTGTGTAATATCTTTAGATGTAATCAACCATTGGTTTTTCTATGGTATTAACAAAATATATCTGCTTGGTTTTTAGCTGATATATTTTGTTAATCTCTACTAATTTTTAAAAAATTAGTAGTAATTCTAAGTAATAAAAGGTCGTTTCGAACTATCAAAATTTTCTTGGATATCCATAAGTACAGCACCAATTAATCTAAAAGCAGAGTCTAAATTAGGGAAAGTCTTAATGACTTTCT